>DATIXS010000091.1:0-5680 GCA_035518335.1 Candidatus Acidiferrum sp. | reverse complement strand
ATGGACCTACGGCAACGGTGGCCCAGGCAACAGTACAAACGCAGGTTTGACCGTCTTCTACGGCGATTATCCAACCTTCATACAACAAATAGCTAACGGAGTAATTTACCTCGCAACTAATGAGCACACAATACCCAACCCACTTTACAAAGGCTGCACATTCACTGCCATTAACGCCACTGACGGAACACAAATATGGCAGCTTTCAGGATACCCGAGCGAGTGGTCCAGCCCAGGCACAGAATGGTCAACAGCAGATGGATATACAACAGCTATGAACGGTCTTGACAACAACATCTATAGCATAGGCAGAGGACCCAGCGCTACCACAGTACAAGCACCCCTTACTCAAATCACAGCAGGCGAAAAAGTGGTTGTACAGGGGACAGTGATGGATATTTCTGCAGGCACAAAGCAATCTCAGCAAGCAGCTGACTTTCCATATGGCGTTCCAGTTGCATCGGACGCGATCATGAAGGATTGGATGGGCTATGTCTATCAACAGAAACCATATCCAACCAATTTCACAGGAGTTCCAGTATCAATAGACGCTCTTGATCCAAACGGCAACTACATCCACATCGGCGATGCCACAACCAACGGAGAAGGATTATACCACTACTCTTGGGCAACTCCGAACGTTCCAGGTGATTACACGATTTACGCCACATTCGCCGGAACAAACAGTTACTGGCCATCAAACGCAGTTACAGCTATGAATATACAAAGTCCTCAAGCAACACCGGCACCAACCCAAGCACCAGTAGCCTCAATGACCGATACCTACGTTCTAGCATCAGCAATCGCCATAATAATTGCAATAGCCATAGTCGGTATAGCAGTAGTACTATTAGTTAGAAAGCGACCATAAACTCAAAAATACCCTTTTTCTTTTTTTTGTTTATCAATCACTACAAGCGAAAGTTCTAAAAATTAATTTTTTTTAAGTTTACCTATTCTAAATAAACTTGGAACTAAAATAAGAATTGAGTTGAAAAAAATGGGTGAATCAGAGGCTACTTTACCTTGTAATCCTCTGAATCAACCACTTTTTCTTCACCAGAGCCTTCTGAACCTGGGCCTTGAGGACCGCCACTTGGAGGTGGTTGAGGTCCAGCTCCAGTTTCTGGTCCGTGACCAGGCTGCTGTCCCTGTTGCTTAGCATATTCTGAGGCTGCTTGCTGATACACTTTCGTTCCGACTTCTTGCAGAACTTTTTGGAGCAAGTCAGATTTCGCCTTAACCTGCGTCATATCATTACTTGCCAATGCATTCTTGAGGTCTGTTACAGCTGTGTCGATTTTGGCGACTTCTTCCTGTGAAATCTTGCCTGCAAGATCAGTCTTCGTACGCTCAGCAGTATAGACGAGGCTGTCAGCGTTGTTACGGGTTTCCGCTTCTTCTCTTTTCTTTTTATCTTGTTCTGCATATTGGTCAGCGTCTTTGATCAGGCGTTCTTTTTCTTCTTTGGACAATTTGGTGGATGCAGTTATGCGGATTTTTGATTCTTTTCCTGTGCCAAGATCTTTAGCTGTTACGTTCAATATTCCGTTGGCGTCGATGTCAAATGTTACTTCTATTTGTGGAACGCCTCTTGGTGCTGGTGGCAAATCCACGAGATTAAACGTTCCAAGTGAAACGTTGTCACCTGCCATTGCACGTTCACCTTGAAGAACATGAATCGTAACTGCTGTTTGGAAGTCTGCGGCTGTAGTGAAGATTTGGCTTCTCTTAGTAGGAATCGTAGTGTTCTTATCCATGACTTTAGTCATTACGCCACCCATAGTTTCTAAACCAAGAGTTAATGGTGTAACATCAAGTAATAGTAAATCGGTGACTTCGCCTGATACTACTCCTCCTTGGATTGCAGCGCCGATGGCAACACTTTCCATAGGGTCGATACCACGTTCAGGGGCTTTGCCTAAGATTTGCTCTACGAACCTTTGCACAAGGGGCATTCTGGTCATTCCGCCAATTAAAATGATTTTATCGATTCCTTGCGGGGTTAGTTTTGCATCTTCGAGAGCTTTAAGCAGAGTAGGTTGTGTTCGTTGCACGATTGGTTGTGCTAAAGATTCCAGCTTTGTTCTAGTTAACGTAAGATGTAGATGTTTGGGTCCTGAGGCGTCTGCAGTTAAAAATGGCAAGTCAATGTCTGTACTCATCAGCGTTGAGAGTTCTATTTTTGCTTTTTCCGCGGCATCTTTTAGCCTTGGCATCGCCATTCTATCACTTGAGATGTCTATTCCAGTTTGGCGTTTGAACTCGCCTAAGATATAGTCCATGACTGCTTTGTCAACATCTGTTCCACCGAGTTGGGTGTCGCCACTCGTACTAAGCACTTGGAAGACTCCTTTTCCAAAATCCATTACTGTTACATCATGTGTGCCGCCGCCGAAGCTAAAAATTAGGATTTTCATTTCTTGTTGCAACTTGTCTATCCCGTAAGCTAGACATGCAGCAGTTGGTTCGTTGATTATTCGCATGACTTGGAAGCCTGCGATTTCTCCCGCATCTTTGGTGGCTTGGCGTTGATTGTCGTTGAAGTGTGCTGGGACAGTGATGACTGCTTTGTTGATTGTGCCTCCTAGGTAGGTTTCAGCATCTTTCTTTATCTTTTGAAGAATGAATGCTGAAAGTTGCTGTGGACTGTATTCTTTGCCATAAATGTTGACTTTGTAATCAGTGCCCATTTTACGTTTTATTTCAAAAATTGTCCCTTCTGGATTGGTAGCTGCTTGACGTTTCGCTGGTTCGCCTACTAAAAGTTGTCCGTCTTTTGTGAAGGCAACAACTGATGGGAACATTTTTCCCGCCATAGTTGGTCCCTCAGCGCTTGGAATAACCGTAGAATGTCCGCCTTCATAGATGGCGGCTGCTGAATTGGTTGTTCCTAAGTCTATTCCTAATACTTTTTGATTTGTTTTTTGATTGCTCATTTATTTTTTTCCTCCATTTGGTTACCTTGATTTGTTGGTTTAACTGATACTTTGACGATTGTAGGTCTGATGACTTTGCCCCTCATAAAGTACCCTTTCCTTATTTCCTCGAGCACTGTGCCGTCAGCAACATCGACTTGCTCTACAACGGCAATTGCATTATGCTTTGAGGGGTCAAAAATCTTACCTTCTGGGTTATCTATTGGAGATACGCCTTCTTGCTCAAGAACCTTTCTGAGTTTCTTAAGCGTCATCTCTACACCTTCTATGAGAGGTTCAGGTGAGGTTGAGATCTCGCCATTTTTGACCGCTAACTCCAGTTCGTCTACAACATCTAATAATTCTGTGACTAGACGTTCGATGCAGTAATTCTTTACCTGCTCCGCTTCTCTTTCTGATCGTTTCTTGAAGTTTTCAAGGTCAGCTTGCAAATACTTTAGCCTATTCAAATAATCCTCTGACCGTTTTCTCTCGCTATCCAGAAGCTGTCCTAAGTTGTCAGTAGACTGCTCTTTTTGATCTTCAACCATAATTGGCTAGTCCCTCGTAGCTTAAAATCAATCTTACACTCTTACAGAAAAATTTTTCTTCCTTAAAAAGAATTTGGCGCCAACATAGGCATTTAGGAAGTATTCAAAAACTCGTTGCCAACAAATCATGTAGAAAACAAGTTTTCAGCCGATTATACGTTTCACTTTAGGGATCTTCTTCAGTGGAACAATAATTGCGAGACAGATGAGCAGAGTTACTAACGTGACTAATGGGATTTCTATTATTGGGTTGATCGTAGTTACGCTTATTTTAAAGCCCAAATATCCCCTTTGAAGCGTTTCAAGCACCATAATGTGGAACAAATAAATTGGCAAAACATTTTGGCTAATCAATTTAAACACTCGGTTGCCATTTGGGAAACGATTTTCAACCGTTTTTCCGGAAATGGATGTCAATATAAGGAATAAAGCAACTGAACCGATTATCACGCTTACGCTTGATGCGTCAAGAAAGAATTGACTGTATTTTTCTCCTATCGAGCCAATTAAAATGTAAGTTCCAATTACTGTCAAAACTGAACTTAAGACCAGAATCAAGTAGAGAAATGAGGTGCGCAGCTTCAACTTAGTGACGTAAGCGCCTAAAATGAAATAGCCTATCATGCCAGTTAGGATAAAAACAGTTTCTTGAAACCATAATGTTTGTGGGCTAATTTTTGAATACAAGGTAAGAAGAGGTAATATGCCAGTACCTGTAAACCAAAGAGCTAAGAAATACTTTATAATTCTGAAATCTGCGTGGGCTGTGATTACTCGTATAATTGGGGTAAGAAGGTATAAACCAATTAGAAGATATAGAAACCAGAAATGATAATATGGTCCTGCAAGTAGGCCTTGGAAAATGGCGTTTAGACTAAATGCTTCTCCGTTAACGAGGAAACGCCATGCAAAATAGGCCACTGCCCAGAAGATGATTGGTATACCTATTCGGTTCCATCGTTTCTGAAAGAAAACTCTGATGGGTTCCTCTACTTTGCTTGGCTTAAGTAGTAATGCGCCCGTCAACATGATAAATAATGGTACGCATGTGATTGAGAATGACTCGTAAGCGTGTGATGTCCACCATAACTGCACTCCTTGAGGAGACATAAAGTCAACAGTTAGGTTTGGCTCTATTGCTGCATGAAGTAAAATAACTAAAACTATAGCCACTGTACGGATAAGATCTACAGGAATGGAAATATCCCTGTTCTCTGGGTGCAATTTCGATCCCTTTAATCTCCAAATAGGTTCAATCAGCATCATTTGTTAATAATACTTTGCATTAAAGTCCAAATTGAAGCTAAATGCAGAGAACAGGCTATTTTAGATGGACAAGCCCTAAGTGACTTGATCAAGAAGAGGATTGAGTCTAGAAAACTTAATCCATTAATCACGGAATTGAAGGTTCTTGAGAAATTATTGCGTTATCCACTTCAGATGCGATAAGTGCTGTTCCTTCGATGTTGGGATGGATACCATCCATGAAGTAGTCTGAGTGATTAGTAAAAGCATCGTAGATGTCAACCGCAGGTAAACTAAGATTATTTGCCACGTTGTCAATCTGTGGAATGACATTGTTAACAAGATAAGTGTTGTTGTAATCTGGGTTATTGGTGAATATTGGTGGAGAATCGACTACGAAGATTTGAGGATTACTTTCAAGGTTTTGGAAAGACGAAACCAGTTGATCATATGTTGCTTCGAAAGTTTTGTTATATTGACTTAAATCCGTTCGGGCGTCATTAGTTCCCAACATAATTACGACAACATTTGGTTTGAAATTTTCAGCTTTTTGGAATGCAGTCTGGTTCATATATGGTCTAGTTGAATTAAGTGACACCGTAGAGCCGCTAACTCCAAAGTTTCCCACGAAATAATCAGTGCCAAGCAACAATTGAAGCTTAGCAGGGTATCCACTTGCCTGGGTAATGCTATCACCGACACATGCGACTCGAACTAATTTATGCGGCAGTTCAACAAATTGTGCATTAATTATTTGAAACCCGGCCATGTATGATACCATTATCATTATTACGGCTCCTAATGCAAATATTGTCTTTTTGTTATTCATGCTTTTTCAATCAGCCCAAAGAGTTTGGCATTAGATACATTGAATTTTTCTTGATTCTTTCTCAATGTATATTCTGCGCAATTTAAGAGAAAAATAGGTCAAAGAACTCGTAAATATGTTTGACGGTGAGAATAATT
>DATIXS010000090.1:0-7737 GCA_035518335.1 Candidatus Acidiferrum sp. | reverse complement strand
ACGGTCTGCTTGGTAGGCGTTTCTTTTGATTTAAACATTTACCACGTATTATGATTGTTGATTGATACTTTCTCATTCGTTTAGTTCAAATTCTGCTTAGTTAAGCCGCTGCTGTTAAGAAAACGATATTTTTCCTCGTCTTGGTCGAGCGCACAACGGTTGCTCCGTATTTGGTTTGTGGCCTGCTTGCTTCACGATGGCTCCTGTGACATTGCACGCCCATCGTCTTTTTGTCCTGTGAAACCCAAACTACACATGCTACAGATCTGCATTCAGGACACATTCTTTGGTCACCGACACTAACTACGGGTTTAATTAATCGTCCGGCACCTTGCTGGATGCTCGAGCGTTTTTGGTTATTTTCTTTCTGAGCCGAAGCTCCGCTATCAATATACAAAGTTTTTTTTACCCCTTTTCCCCTTATTTTTTCTATGAAAAGAATCAGTGACTCAACAGGGTCAGCCAAGAGGACAAAAGAAGCTCTTCGTTTACATGAAGGAGACCCACGCTTATAAACCAAACAAAATCGGATTTTGACTTGAAAACAATCTTTTCATGTTAGTTGGGGTGTTCAGCTCGATTTTCTTTTCCTCGAGTTGCAGAAAGTACTGCTGCAACTGCCAAGATTGCTATGGAAGCGTAGAGCGCGGCTTGGATGCCTATTATAAATGATGAGCTTAAGCCGCCTGAAAGTTTTACCATGCTTATGAACACTTGGAAGGCTAATTGACGTGGAATTGACGCAGAAGCAACAGTTATTGCCACTACAAAGCTTCCCAGTATGCCTACGTTCTGCAATGTTCTTAAAAGACCAGATATACTTCCGTAGTTACCTTGCCTTGCTTTTGCCATGACTGCAGAATTGTTTGCGGGGAAAAACATGGCAGTTCCAAAGCCCGAGACAGCAGATGCTACAATAATTATGTAAAGAGATGAACTTTGGCTGATCGCAGAGAATATTAATGTTGCAGTTGCAAGGCAGATGATCCCTAGAGTGGCTATTGTTCTGGCGCCTATTTTGTCTGAGTGCCTACCCATTATTGGGGCGAAGAAGCTTCCAATTATGTAACCAGGGATCAGAAGCAGCGAGGCGTTTAAAGGTGACAGCCCCCGCACCCCCTGCAGGTACATTATTATCAAAAAGACAACGGAAATGTAGCCGACGCTGACAAAAAACGTTGCAAGACAGGAGTTCCTCAAAACTTTGTCTTTGAAAGCTGCAAAGTCAACCATTGGCGTTTCCAAATGGTTTTCGTATGTAATGAACGCTGGAATCAGCGTAATACCAATCAACAGTGAAATTATGTTTGGAATTTCCATTCCTTGTGAAGCTAAACTGGTTGCGCCGTAAGAGATGAGTAGCAGGCTAGTTGCAAGGAGTGTCATGCCGCCGATGTCAAGTTTTGCTTTTACTTTTGGTGCTAGTTTAAGATATTTGAAGCCTAAGACTAAAGCGATTGCGCCTATAGGGATGTTGATGAAGAAAATGAATTGCCAGCCAACAAAAGTTGTGACTATGCCGCCTAAGACAATGCCAAGCATTGAGCCAATTGTCCAACCCAACGAGCTGAAACCGTAGGCTTTGCCACGCGCGTTTGGCGGAAATGTGTCGGCGATTATGGCTCCGCTATTAGATTGCATTAATGCGCCTCCCAAAGCTTGCACGACTCGGGAGCCAATTAGAAAATAGATGTTTGGTGAAAACCCACATAATGCCGAGCCAACTGTGAAAATGCCGAAGCCAGCATTGAACATGGTGGTTCTTCCGTAGATGTCGCCTATTCGGCCAAGTTGAGTTGTAGTGACCGCGATTACCAGCAGGTAAGTTAGTATTATCCAGATAGTAGTAATGAAGTCTGAGCGTAAACCAGCAGTTATTGCAGGAAAAGCCAACAAAACAATAGTGCTGTCTAAAGCACCCATTAAAGTGCCAAGAACAACGATAACCAAAATGACACTCTGACTTTTCACCATAATCTTCTAGCCACTCAAAAAACTGGTTCTTATGCTTTTACCCATATCTTTCCAAGGTCGTTGAAAAGCTATCTTTGTGACCGCTATTGACCAGTTTTCTCTAAAAAATTAGCCTCAAAAATGCAACCTGCAGGAAAGGTTTATTTCATTGCAGGGCACTATGATGTGAAATTGCTGGCGGACATCATGTCCGTAGGAATGTGGCCGGAAGGCTGAACCGTAAGCAAAAGAAACATTGGAGGAAATTAAAAAAATGGCCTATAAATACATAGCAGAAGAATGGACGCAGCCTGAAAAATCCTTCGTTGAAGAACTCATGCGCGAAAGATTAGTGCAGTGGCGAAAGCAGCCATCGACGCTTCGCATTGAGCATGCAACAAGGCTTGACAGGGCGAGAAAACTTGGCTTCAAAGCCAAACAAGGCTTCATAATAGCCCGAACAAAAGTCCGTAGAGGTAACTTGAGGAAATTACGCCCACGGTCAGGAAGACGCCCAAAACGTATGGGTGTCGCCAAATTCAAACCAGGCAAAAGCCTAAAACTTATAGCTGAAGAACGTACAGCAAGACATTTTCCAAACATGGAAGTTTTGAACAGTTATTGGGTAGGCGAAGACGGAAAACACAAATGGTTTGAAGTTATACTGGTCGATCCTAAAGCTCCAGGCATAAAAACAGACAAAGACATCAATTGGATAGCCGAAAAACAGCACACAAGCAGAGTCTTCAGAAGCATGACAAGCGCAGGCAAGAACGTACGAGGATTACATCACCGTGGAAAAGGCTCAGAAAAAGCTCGACCAAGCCATCAAAGAGGCGCAAGGCACCCCGATGTGCAAAGGTGGTAAAGACATGCATCATATAAGAGCAGTAATAACAAAGCGCAATGGGAAACAAACCTTCGGAAAAGGATTCAGCCCAACTGAACTTGAGAAAGCAGGCTTAGACAAGCAACAAGCGCATAAAATGGGTATCCACCTTGACATTAAAAGAAAATCTTTCCATGATGAAAACGTCGCAACCTTAAAGGCACATGCAGAAAAAACTAAAGCAGAAGCGGCCGCAAAACCAAAAACTTCCAAAATCGAGACGCAGCCAAAGAAAAAAGCTAAAAGCTAGAAGCCCAAAGACAAAACGGTAACCAATGTCTTCGAAACCGCCAATAGGATATATAGACATTCGAGTCTTCGCACACGCAACTGAGGACACGGACAAAGTCGAAGCTGCCGTAAAGAACCTCTTGCCTGAAGAATTGGTTCAAACCCTTATTTTTCAAATAACAAGTTTAACAGGGCATCATGGAAACCCTATTAATCTTCTTACAATCCAATTGACGGACAAAAAGCTTCTTCCATTAACTTTAGAAAAAATTGGTTCAGGCTTAAGCTCTTTGGATAAAGAAGAGTTATGCAGAGATTTGAAATTGCATTTGGAGAAGCGAAACTTATACCTCAGATTTGATAAGCAAGCCGCCTTTTTAGGAGTAATAAAGTTTGCGCAAAATGACCCAATTCACTTCAAAATACATTTCAAGAATAAAACTCCAGACGAAATATCTGAAATTTGCAAGGGCTCTGGGTTGTTGTTATGACAAGAGCCTTCGCCGACTTGCATTTACGTGTTAATCCTAAAGATCAAAAGGCAACTCAGGAACTAATCAAGCGAGCTGCAGGCTTTGGGTATAGCTTAATTTCAATTTCTTTTACTTCCGGAATGCAGGATGACGACTTAGTCAGGCTTAAATCCGTTTGTACCGAAGAAGGTATAGATTTTGTTTCACGAGCAGATTTTCATCCAAGGTCTGAAAATGACTTAACTCATTTCTTGCGTAAATTTAGGCGACGATTCGAAGTCATATGCATCTCATGCGACAATAAGGAAGTAGCCAGACAAGCCGCAAAAGACCGCAGAGTCGACCTTTTAAATTTTCCAAGTTTAGATTATCATAAGCGATTTTTTGACCGTGCTGAAGCAGAATTGGCAAGTGGCAGTTTGGCAGCATTAGAAGTGGATGTCAAACCACTATTGATTTTGCAGGGTCCATCGCGCGTTAGAATCCTCATGAGCTTAAGACGCGAAATTAACGTTGCACGCGAATTTAAGGTGCCTATAGTGGTTTCTAGCGGTGTTGGCGAGAAAAGATTTATGCGTTTTCCAAGGGACTTGGCAAGTCTAGCTTATTTGTTTGGGCTAGATGAAGCTTCAGCTTTGGATGCTATTTCAACCAATCCCGAGAGAATCATCAGTCGGAACCGAGAAAAACTTAGCAAACGATTTGTTGCTCCAGGCATCAGCATAGTAAAAGAGGGCAAAGCGCTTTGAAAAGAGTTAAGCGGCGTTACTTAGCTCTTCTGTTGGATTGTGAAAGGTTGCCCTCTGAACGTGAATTTATTGATGCTGTTTGGGCTTCAGTAACTAGGCTTTATGGTGAAGTCGGTGCGAGTTTAACTGGTTTAACCCTGATTAGCTTGGATGTAGAACGGAAAATTGCTGTGATTCGGATTTCGCTAGTGGCTTTGAGTGTGGTAAGGGCTTCATTAGCTGCAACTACGAGTCTTGCCAACAGTGAAGCGTCGGTGCATGTTTTAGCTGTTTCAGGCACACTAAAAGCGCTATATTCAAATGTAAAATAGTTTTGCTAGATTTATGTGTAAAGTTTTCGCTTACTTGTGACAAGACATTTAGTTTTTAAGTCTTATTCTTCATTGAACACTCTTACAAAAGTATCAGAGAAACGTTTATCAATTACAAATATGCGTTAATTAGCCACACTAAATGCATGGAAGAAGCATTTAAGAAATGACAGAGTAATAAAAATGAGCTTACAAGATTACTATTTCAAGTTACCCGCTCTAGAAACCGAGCCTGTAATAGATGATACTACATTGCGTGACGGCATTCAAATGCCCGGCTTAGCCGCTGGACCAAAAGACTCTGCGAAAATAGCCCAGTTCTTGGCAGACATTGGAGTTGAACGAATCGAATTATTCCATTTTCAAGAGCCTGATAAAAAAGCTGCAAAATTGATTGGTGACTTGCACCTTGACTTACGTGTTGCTGGTTGGTGCCGAGCTGTAAGAGAGGACATTGATAGCGCTGTTGCTTGCGGGTTTAAGGAAGTGGGAATTTCTCATCCAGTCTCAAACCTACATTTTAAGGCTAAGTGGCCTGAAAAAACCAAGACCCAAATTCTAGAAAACATAGTGTGTGTCGTTGAATATGCCGCTAAAACCTGTGGACTAAGAACATTTGTCCACGGTGAAGACAGCACACGCGCAGACTGGGAATTTGAAAAAACTCTAATCAATGCAGTTGCCGACGCAGGCGCAGAATGTTACCGTATCTGCGACACAGTAGGTATAGGCTTATCTGATCCAACAGCACCCCTTCCAAACGGAATTCCAGCAAAAGTAAAAGCCATAAAGAAAGAAACCAAAATAAATGCAATTGAGATCCATGCACATGACGACTTTGGGAATGCAGTAGAGAACACAATGGCGGCAATCAAGGCTGCATCGGGTGTATGGGACAAGGTCTATGCCAGCACAACGTTTCTTGGCATTGGTGAACGTGCAGGCAACGCTGAAACAGAAAAGGTGCTATTGAATCTATATTTGCATCATGCTGTCAAAAAGTTTGAGGGCAAAACCAAGAAGTTAAAACAAACCGCCGATTACATTGGAAAAGCAACAGGCTACATTGTTCCACCTAACAAAGCAATCGTTGGAGACTACGGTTTCGCACATGAGTCAGGGATTCATACACACGGCGTCTTAAATGACCCGTGGACGTATGAGCCTTATCCACCCGAACTAGTAGGAAACGAGCGGCGTTTGACAATTGGGAAACAGTCAGGAAAAGGCATAATCAAACATAAAGTAACAGAGCTTGCAGGCAACGAACCAGATGACCAAACAGTAGCCATCGTGGTAGATAGAATAAAGGAAATCTACGCAAACGGCAGAAGAGCTTCATTAAAAGAAGAAGAATTCAAAAAAATCCTTCGCATACTAAAAATCCTGCCCGAAAACAACCACTAAACATCATTTCTTATTTTTATTCTATATCAAACTTCACCAAGTGAAGTCATAAGGGAAACGATATTCTTCTTTTGAAACTACAATTGAAGCGCTCATCGCTTAACTTTAACAGATGTATTAGACTTTCACCCAGTGTTATTATTTCTAATTATTGATGGAATTTTAGAAGTGTACTCGTGTTTGGTGCATTTCACAAGGCATAAATGCATCTGTAGGTTCAATCGCACGTTATTTTGTTGGAGAAATAGTTCAAAACTCCAAAGCGCAGAAGCCATACCCAAGAAGTTTTAGCGATTCTAAGCCCTTCTTGAGTAGCTTTTCCTATTAAAAATAGGTATTTTTTGGACCCCAAGGTTCAATTTAGTTCAGAACGTAATTCATTGCAGAAAAAACAAGAACAAAGAAAAGAAAAATTTAGGTAGGCTCACATTTTTGGAGAAGCCGTTGCCAACGTTCATCAGTTAAACGCTGCATTTCATCAAGCACATGTTGGTTCTGTGGAGTAAACAGGTGCCTGAACCTACCTTGGCCAGTGAGGTAGTCTTTAACTGGCTTCTTTTTTTGCGGTGCTAAAGCAATTAATTTGCTCGGCGTTGAGAGTTGTCTTTTTCCGTTTACTGCCTCCCAAATCGGGAACACGCATGATTCAACAGATAATTTTGAGTACTCCATTGTTTTGCCCGGTTCGGTGCGCCAGCCTCTTGGACAAGGTGCAAATATATGTAGAAATGCTGGTCCGTTAACTTCCAAGCCTTTGCGAACTTTCGTTATCAGGTCTTTCCAATAGTATGGTGTTGCAGTTGCAACGTATTCCATTTCATGAGCAAGCATAATTTCAGTAATGGGCTTTTTCTTTTCAAGTTTTCCAGGAACAACTGAGCCTGCAGGAGTAGTTGTTGTTGCTGCACCTGTTGGCGTAGCACTGCTTCTTTGTATTCCAGTATTCATGTATCCCTCATTGTCATATAAGATAAACAAGAAATCATGCCCACGCTCAACAGCGCCAGATAACGCTTGCAGACCAATGTCGCAGGTTCCGCCGTCACCAGCTAACGCAATAACGTCAATGTGCTCTTGTTTGATTTTGCCTTTTTTTTGCATTATTTTTATTGCAGATTCGATACCCGAAGCATTTGCAGCGGCAGTTTCAAAAGCTGTATGCAACCAAGGCAGCGCCCATGAAGTGTACGGGTAAATAGATCCGACAATTTCCATGCAGCCAGTAGCTTGTGTTACGATTGTTGGTCCACGTGTAGCTTTCATTATCAGTCGCAGCACCGTTGCTGGTCCGCAACCTGCACACGCTCTGTGGCCTGAAAGGAAAAGATCTGGTTTCAATGCAATATCTTTTGACGTGAATTTCCATTCTTGAGTTGTCATTTTTTTATTTCTCCTTTATTCCCTTAGTCCGAAATAATGTACTTCTTTTTCTACGTGCCCTGTTTTAGCAGTTCGAGACAGCTCGTCGAATATTTTTCGTAGTTCGCGAGGGCTTGTGTCTCTTCCGCCTAAACCGAAAATGTAACTTATGACTGTCGGGTGCTCTTTAAGATCATATAGCGCATTTCGGATTTCGCTAAAGACAGCCCCGCCTAAACCGCCTGGAGTCATACTTTTATCCATAACGGCAATGGCTTTAACGTTTCTTAATGCATTTCGAAGTTCTTCGACCGGTAAAGGTCTAAACGTACGCAATCGTAGAACACCCGCTTTGATGCCTTCTT
>DATIXS010000089.1:0-3788 GCA_035518335.1 Candidatus Acidiferrum sp. | reverse complement strand
TCATCGACCTTGAGCAATCCAAGCGCAAAAGAGCCGCATCTGGGGCACTTTGGTTTATCAGGCAAATCTTTTACCCGAATGGACTCCATGTAATCCCAACAGTTAGTGCAGACAAAATTTCCTGATTCATTAAGCAATCTTGCTTTAGCAGCCGCAACAAGAACTGCACGCATTTTCTCAGGCGGAATTAAATCGGTTTTCATGCTTACCCGTTCAATTCCTACGCGAGCAACAGGCGTCGCGTCTCCACCGGTCGCAACCACTTGAAAGGCAACATCACCGTCATGAAAACGCTTAAGAACCATAATAAGCCCGTCTACATCAAGGTCTTTAGAGAAAACCTCCTTCAACCCCTCCTCGTAAATTGGAGTCCCCTCAAAACTTGTAATCAACTTCTGAATGCTAACATTGCTAAAATCTGCCCACTTCTTTAATGCGCCAAAACGCCTTGCAACCTGTATAACGCGTCGCTTGAATAGTCCAGTCTTAACAGTTGACCTAGTCAACGTATCTTTAGCCAACTGCGGACTCATATTTTTCAATTCATTAAAAACCTCGACCAACCGTTCAGCATTAATGCTACCCATAGTCTGCACGAAAATGCGGTAAGGATCATGCTGAACCACCATACCACGCCCAAGCTTATCAGACAACACCTCGCCAAGCAACTGAGCTAAGGCACGATTAATTAATGAACCAAAATTAGAATGAACAATAACAAATTCACCCCAATCCTCAAGAATAATCCGTTTTGGAGTTGGAACCTGTAAACCAGCATTCACCTGCTCCACCGTTTCCGCCAAAGCATGTAAAATCGTCTCGGCATCAGCTGAATAACGCTCAGAAAGCAAAACACTAACCTGCTCAGGCGAAAAACCACTGTGAATTTTTTCTTCAGCAAAACCACGTATTTCCGCCAGTTCCTGCGCTATCTCATAGGGAACTGGAATTTCTTCGCCTATCCAGCTAGGAATGGAACCTGTGGGATCGTCAACTGGATGCACATACACCTTGTCTTCAGTAGCGTGGATTATTTGCCATGGGCTTCCGCGTATAATGAATTTTGTTCCAGGTTTGCCATATTCAGCCATAAATGCTTCATCCAAGACGCCAATAGATGTGTCCGTTGACTCATCAATTACCAGAAACTGTTTCTCTACAGGAATCATAGATAAATTATCGAAATAATATTCAAAGAGAGCTTTAGAGCGTTGAGGCTTCAAAGCTACCTGATCTTCAAACGACACCCACGCTAAACGCGGAAAACGCTCGTGCATATACTTGAAGGCTTTTCCAATGTCTTCTATAGTCAAATTCTCATATGGAGAAGCATTCCGGGCTAACTCTAAAACACCGCTAAATTCTAAACGCCTGTTTTTAAGCATCAAGCCAGCAATTTGATGAACTAAAACATCGTAGGGTTTGTCTGGAATTTTAAGAGGCTCTAGTTCCTCATTGAGCGCTCTTCGGGCAATGACCATGGCTTCAAGAGTATCATCAGAATCCATACCAATAATGACGCCTTCAGCAACATCACCGTACGTGTGGCCGGCTCTTCCAACCCTTTGAATAAGCCTAGTAACCTGCCGGGGACTCATATATTGAATAACGAAGTCGATTCGACCAACGTCTATACCTAATTCAAGGCTGCTGGTAGCGATTAAACCTTTAAGTTCACCACGTTTTAGGCCGTTTTCCGCAGCTATCCTTGAGACCTTAGCCAGCGAGCCGTGGTGAATAGATATGGGAAAATCAATATCCCACACCTTAAATCTGGAAGCTAAAACTTCTGAAATCGAGCGGGTGTTTGTAAAGAGTAAAACAGATTTTCTCTTATTCATGTAATCGCGGATAATTCGCAGTCTGGCTGCTACCTCGGGATGAGTGTAAATTTTCGATGCAAACCTAGCATCATCTTCTGTGGGTCTAGGGTAGATTACTTGCAGCTTCACCATTTTTGCAACAGGAACACGAATAATCTCAACTGGGCGCTTGGTACCAACTAGGAACTGGGCGACTTTCTCTGGACTGCCAATAGTGGCTGATAAACCGATCATCTGGAAGTCTTTTCCAGTCAGGCTTCTGACGCGTTCCAGCGCTAATGATAGTTGGCTTCCTCTTTTGCTGTCCGCTAACTCGTGCACTTCATCAATTACGATCCACTTTAAGGCTTGCAAGTGCTGTCGCAGAACCCACCCAGACAGTATAGCTTGCAAGGTTTCAGGAGTAGTTATCAGAATATCTGGTGGACTGCGTGATTGTCGAGTTCTTTCTTTGGTCTCAGTGTCACCATGCCTAACTGCAAGTTTTATATCTAGGCTGTTGCACCACCATTGAAGGCGATCAAGCATATCTCTGTTCAAAGCCCTCAAAGGAGTAATGTAGAGAACTTTGATGCCAGGAGTTTTAGCTTCCTGAAGAAGCATGCTTAACACGGGCAAGAAGGCGGCTTCCGTTTTGCCTGTAGCTGTAGGAGAAATTAACAGAACGTTTTTGCCATCGAGAATTTTTGGGATTGTTTTTTCTTGAGGCTCGGTTGGTTTAGAGAATCCTTTCTGTTCGACGAGCCTTCGAACTGGCTTCACTAACATGTCAAAAGCGTTTTCAGAAGTTTCCTGCACTATAAACCTCTAATACTAGTTTAAGCGGGTACTCTGCTATAAAAAATGTTAGGGGCGATTTTGTTTCAATTGCAGGTTTTTTGCCATATTTCACTATTTCAAGCAGTGACTTGGTCAAATATTGTTGTTTTGGCTAATATTCAAGGATTCATTAGAATGCTTTCAACTACTTTCTTTAAACGGTCTCAAATGGGTTGACAAAAATTTGTATAAAAATGATGTTGAAATAGAAAATATCGATTTGAAAGCAATGGAAAGTTTTTTATCTATCAGCATAAACGATGGAAGTAGATATGGAGGATATTAAAATGGCGAAATGTCCAAAATGCGGAACTGAAGTTGCAAAAGCAAAGAAAACTTGGAAAATGGCCGGTCGTCCAGATAAAGCTGGAAAACGCATGCAACTAGAAATCGGACTCTATGAATGCCCAACAAAATGTGGTCATGTATTTCGCGAAGTACTAAGTAAACAAAAAATCTAAAAAATGCAACCAGAAATCCGTTGATTGCATCATTGTTTCCTCTTTTATTTTTTTAGTTATTCTTACGACAAGTTTTAAAACATAGGAAGTTCTTATGAACAGGAATGCTTATGATTGTTGAGGCCAAATCTTGATTGCATTAAAGAAAATGTGGAAAAATGATTATTTCAAGACTCTAGTCGCAATCGCTTTGATTATTGCGATTGTTCTTGGCTTCTTCTTTGGCTTGCAGCTAGGGCTTAAAACGTCTTATCCCATGTTGACCGTTGAAAGCGGTAGCATGAGCATCCCCTACGATGGCGGTGATAATTTCTGGTTAAGCATAACGCATCCGTTTGACAGAACGCTTAGCATCGGAGACATCATAATTGTTCAAGGAGTCAACCCTAAAGACCTAAACACCAACTATCCAAACAGCGACATAATCATATTCCACAGCCCAATCGACGGAACCTTAATCGTCCATCGCATAATTGCCACCGAAACGATAAATGGAGTGACATATTACCAAACCAAAGGAGATGGAAATGGAAACCCATGGCCACAAACCCCGCAGAATGGCTTAGACCCATGGGATAGCAGTAACCCACCTGGAGTTCCCCAAAACTTAGTTGTCGGCAAAGTGATTATGCGTATTCCATGGTTTGGGTGGATAACTCTCTTTATGAGAAATAATTCATTGGGC
>DATIXS010000088.1:0-5751 GCA_035518335.1 Candidatus Acidiferrum sp. | reverse complement strand
TAATCCTTGGCAGTCCCATCCAGCCCAAAACGGCATATAGTAGCCTTCCATGGTTTTCCATCGATACCGAATGTCCTTCATTATTCTTCCGCGCGCATGCCCAATGTGTGGGATACCGTTCAAAGTGGGTGGACCTTCCACGTAACCTAAAATGCCTTTGGCATACTTTTCCTTAAGCTCAAGTTTTTCTCTAATCTTATTTTTTATCCAGAATTCCCGCATTTCTTTTTCCAAAGCTAGTGGGGCGTAATTTATCGGTAAACCTGTTGAATCAGTGCCTTCGATTGCAGTCATTTTTCATCCGTACCGCAAAATAAGTTAAAATACTATATAAGGATAAAAAATTGAAAAGGCGATTAATGTCGTTGGTTAACAGTTGAGTTACGATTGGAACGATGTTCTTTCCTTATTCTTTGCCACCCATTTTGAAACGATTAATGCTGCCTTTTTTGGCGAGTGAATTAGCAATTTAATGAGTTGGCAAGCTCTTGCTCAATCGAACTTATATCCAGAAAAGGCAATTAAAATTATCTAATAAGTAAACAACATGTAATGGGAGCATAATTAATGGAAAAGTTTCGGTTAGCAGTCTTCAATACTCAACCGCCTCACCTGTATTTTGGAGGAGTTGAAAGACGCATAATCGAAACTACAAAGCGGCTCATCAGCCAAGCAGACATAACGGTTTACAGCGGTACAAAAGCAGGTTTCAAGCAACCCACGACAATTAACAGCGTCAGTTTGGTTCCGCTTTATTCAACTGACAGAATTTTCCCTTTAGATAATTGGTTCTTTAACAGAAGCCTATCTAAGAAAAGTGGTTTCATCGACGCTGACGTTTACGAAGCCCATGCGGTTAGCGGGTATGGATTTATGAAAATGCTAGACAAAGAAGGCAGGAAAAAACCTTTCATACACACAATTCACGGCGTACTAGCGGACGAATATGAACAGTCGAGAAAAAACGGGTATGACTCATTCAGAGGAAGATTTGCTAACTATTTAATGCATTGGCTTGCCAAGCAGGAAGCTCAAACAGCAGAAAAAGCAACATTAATTGTCACAATAAGTAGATATTCACTTGAGAAAATGAAGCTATTCTACAACGTTGACGAAAGCAAAGTTCGGATTGTTCCAAATGGAGTTGACCCAGAAAAATTCAAGCCCACAATAGATCGAGATGCTGCAAAACGCCAATTTGGGTTACGAAATGAGCCTTGCGTGCTTTTTGTCGGCAGTTTAATCCGCCGAAAAGGTCTACCTTTCCTAATTGAAGCTGCAAAGAAAATAGTTAAAGAAGAAAGTGAAATACAATTTCTAATTGCTGGGGAAGGACCGTTAAGAAACCAATTGGACAAATATATTGAGAATGCAAGTCTTAAGGAAAACTTCAAGTTTTTAGGCAACCTTAAAGACGACAAGCTTCCCGCCGTGTATGGATGCGCTGACGTTTTTGCTTTGCCATCAATTCAGGAAGGGCAAGGCATAGTGCTACTTGAAGCACAAGCCTGTGCCAAGCCTGTTGTGGCTTTTAACATTGGAGGAGTTAACGAAGCAGTCCGCAATGGGGAAACCGGTTTGCTCGTCAAGTTAGGAAATACCGAGGAGTTTGCTGACGCATTGCTTAAGATTATTTCAGACAAAGCGTTGCAACAGAAAATGGGAACTGAGGGACGCAAATTTGTTGTTGATAATTTTACTTGGGACATATGCTCTCAAAAAATGCTAAGCGTTTACCAAGAAGCGTTGTCAGCATGAAACGTTTATTGACTTGGCCAAACGCTTAAAGTCATAATCACTCATCCACTCAGTTCTTAAGTAGCAGCAAATTCTCTCATCACTAAGCCCAATTCGCCTTGCTTCTTGAACACAATAACGGTAAGCATCAATCTCAGTAGGGCGTTCTACATAATCATACCTTGGATCAAACAGTTCTTTACCCTCCATAAACTGTTTGACATGGCAGAGCTCATGAATTAAGTCAAGGTAAATATCTGTTTTGTCACCGTTGTTAAGGTAGCCTTTGCTAATTACAAGATGCCCATCTGAACCGTCAACATACATGTATCCGAAAATCCAGCTAATCTCAACCGTTAAATGACTTAAAACTTCATGAGTTTTCTCACCAAAGATCCCTCGTACGGCCTCAACCTTCTCCATATCTTTGAAGTACTCAGAGAAAATTACTTTACGGTTTCCAAAGCTCAATATGTTTACTGGAAGTTTTCTAAACAAGCGCAGTATTCTAAACATCGCATATTCTATGGTCGCCAAAGCAAACATAAGCTCCTACTTGAAAGATGGAAGATACTCAAGTTTCATTCCGCGATGCACCAAATCAGGAAGGTCATCTACGCTGCCGATGCTAGCGTCAATGTTACGATGAATTGGGTGGCTCCATATCCCTTCAGGTGCAAGGTTAAACTGCAATGGAACATCCACTTTGATACCGTACTTTTCACTTAAATTCTTAATTAATCTTCCTTCTCGACAGGCTATGCGACCAGACTTGTAACTTTGCAACAATTGCGGAGCTGCAAAGGCGCCGACCCCATGCCAAACTGTCGCGTCCTCTGGGGAACCAATGGAGTATAAGAAGAACTGGGGAGAAGACGGTGTTTCAGCATAGCTGTAATCTGCAAGTTTTTCGCCGAGTATTGTGAAGCTGTCATCGCATACTGCAACGGATATGTCTTCAGGGTCCATGGCGTTGGGGTAGAGCTTGGTAGTTTTGTATTTAACAGTTGCATCGACCAATTTGCCGTCTTCAAAGTGCAGTTTACCTCTAGCAGCACGTTTAGAGCCAAATCCTCTTTTTGAATGGGGCACCGTCAAAAGCGTTGTTCGTTTACTCATGCTGCGACCCATACAAGTGTATGCCTCTTCGATTGACGCGTAATCACGATTACTTTCTTGAATTATATGGTGCAATAAACCGTCTTTATCCTCTGTTTTCAACGTTGAAAGCGGCATGCGCAAAGTGTATAGCGAAAGATCCATTCCAAAGAAAGCTGACAAATCTTTTAGCTGAGCGTATTTGATAGAGTCTACGAGATCAAGGTATGACCCGTTGCTATTTACTAGGCTCTCCGTAATAAGCGCCGCTTCTTTCTTTGATATTAAGCTGCCTTCATACTTCTTGACGTATGCTTCATCGATTTTAAGCTGGTCAGTTTTGACATTTGCTGCTGGAAACGCACTTTGTCCACTGTCCACGATTGATTGTTTAAGTGGATTCATTGAATACCTGTCTGCCTCCACATCATCCGTATTCAAAAGGAATGGCACAATGTAACCTTGTGTGGGCTTCTTAAGCAACTCCGCGAGCGCAATCACGTCTACGTCTTCTGGTTTGCGCAAACCACGCTCATAGAAATAGTTAGCGCAGGTTTCAAGCAGCCGAGTACCAACAATACCTTGAACTTCTTCGACTGTCAACTGTGGATTGGTATATTCAACTGAGCCGCGCAGAAAGAATCTTTCATCATAGAAGGGAAAAGATACTTTTTGTCCATTATCATAACGGAACAACGTAACTTTACGGTTGCCGTTCTGGCCTTTTGAAGCAGCGGATCCTTCAACTAAAACCTTAACTGTTGAAAAAGAAGTCTTCAAAAAATCCTCTAGCAGAAATTTGCAGTAATCTTCACTCATAAATTCTAACCTCTTTCTAAAGATTCAGCCAAGTATATACAATTTCTTGCCGTATTAGCGCCTAAAAACATTCTAACCACGGAAAAATCTTCCTTAAAACCAACATTAAAAAGTATATCCATGAAAGCAAACTCCTTTTTTGGCAAAGCCAAATAAACATTTTTGCCGCGCAATTTTGAAAGAACCGATTTCAAAAGCAGAGACGCTACCTCGACTTTGCTTTCTTGGCAAACCATTGGTCCAACCCAAGCCATTTTCTTGTAAACCGTAGAAGCAATATAGCCAACTACTTTTCCGCTTTCAGAGACATAATGACACAAGTTTCCTTCTTCGTAAATAATGGATTTTAGGAGCTTTTTTCTATCGCCTCCGAAACATGTGCTGTCAAACTTTATTATTGATTGGAATGCAGATGCCGTAGGCTGCGCAAGAGTCTCGGCATCTATTGATTGAAGCGTTTCTACGCTTAAAACAGAAAAGTTTTCGTCAACTTTGAAGCCTTGGCTGCTGTAAAACTCAAGAAGGTTCGGGTAAGCGTAGAGCCCAATGGTTTTAACTCCTCGAGTTTGCAGATAATCAACCGAGCGTTTGACTAGTAAACTTCCCGCTCCTTTCTTTCGACATTTTTCTTTTATTATTAAGTTGCCAAACCAACCAACCTTACCGAAACTTACGCACGTTGCTATGCCAATCCGTTCAGATCCGTCAAGCAGAACAAAGCATCCCTGAGGCTCAAGAATAAGGCTAAACTCAAAATCCTCAGGAGCCATATTCCAATTCATTGTATTGGCCAGTTTGGTAGCAAAAGAAAAATCAGAAGCATTCATCGCTTTGACTTGAAACATAAAAAATACACAGTAAACTCTAAGAATTTAAGGGTTTGAAAAAACAGCTGCTCTAAAAATGTGACAATTGGCCACGTTGAGTAAATAAAAGAGAAAGTTATTGGCCAGCGGAAAGTGCGGCTGCCAAAGCATCGGAACTTTTCTGTATTTCCTTTGTTACACTTGAAAGCAGCTTTATTCTATTCTCTAATTTTCGTTTCTGTTGGCTTGTTAAGTTTTTGAATTTTGGCATAACGTCTTCAACAACTGCCATCAACAGATCGCGGTTCTTTTCTTCGCTTAAGTTTTTGAGTTCAAGGTGACCGTCAACATACTGTAATATCAGGTGCCCTGTTGGATCGATATAGGCTTGAACTACATCGCCCAATTTGGATGGCAATACTAATTGGTTTACTATTATTGAAGGAGAAAGGGGCTGCATGAGTTTAAGAAGTGAGGAGAAAAATTGAGAAATAAGAATTTTTTCTTCTGAGCTTAATTCGCTTATTTGCCCTATGTCGTCTGCTGTGCCTTTTAACGATTCAACAAGCTCTTGAATAGTCACTTGCTTTTTCTTTTCAAGCGGCTTGGGCTCCACCGAAGTTAAGATTTCTGTTGGCGACTTAACTACTTCTTGTGTCATACGGATCAAATGGAGATAGCGTTCTCAAACCAGAAAAGTGCTTGCATGTCTCAAAATTTATGTACAAAAACTTGAGCTTTTAAATTATAATTCTATCAACTAGAAATCAATAATTTGGAAATGCAAAGAAATACAATAAAATAAGAAAAAAATTATTTGCTTGCGTTCTTTTCAAGAAAACTGTTGAGAATTTTGGTTCGTTGCTCAATTTGCTCTTGAAGATCGTTCTTAATTTTCTCTACGGTTTCAGCCATTGCTGTTGCTTCTGTCACTACAGTATTTGAATTACGTCCAACAGTTTCAGCTTCTGATAATATTTCTTTGGCCGAATTTTCAACTTTTGCTGCATCGTCAACTACATTCCATGCAAGTTGCGCCATTTCTTTGGCTTCACAAACGACACTCTCGGTGACCTTCGCGACTTGCTCTGCAGTTCCTGAAACGTCTTTAGCTATCGCCGCCATTTCCTGGGATGCAGCGGTTTGTTCTTCGATAGCTGATGAAGCTTCTTCAGAAGCAGACGAACTTTCCTCAGCAATACTAGCCACTTCCTCGATAGTTTTTGTAACAAAGACTATTTCTTGAAGACCTTTTTCGACTCCATTGGTGAGATTATTTACTTTTCCATTC
>DATIXS010000087.1:0-3306 GCA_035518335.1 Candidatus Acidiferrum sp. | reverse complement strand
GAAAAAATACAAATAGCCATTATCTTCACAACTCTCATAATCGTTACAGCAGTCGGTTTCTCCGCAGCGTTTGTAATCGGCAAAATCGCGGTCGTATTAGGGGGTTTAGGTATCGTAGCTTACGTTTTTGGCTTACGACACGGTGTGGACGCCGACCACATTGCAGCTATCGATAACACGACAAGAAAGCTGATGCAAGAAGGTAAACGCCCCTATACCGTTGGATTGTGGTTTTCTCTTGGGCACTCCACTGTGGTGGTTGCTCTAATTGTGGGCTTAATCTTCGCAACACGTGAAGTTGCAGCCAATATTCCTGCCCTTCAAAGTGCTGGTGCCGTATTAGGGACTCTTGTTTCAGGAAGCTTTCTTTGGATAATAGGCTTCATAAACGCCGTTATAGTTATTGGCTTATACAAAATTTTCCAAACATTAAAACAAGGCAAACTAAACCAAGGTGAACTAGATCATCTTCTCGAAAACCGTGGATTCATGAACCGTTTCTTCCGCCCACTCTTCAAAGTTATAAACAAACCTTGGCACATCTATCCAGTTGGAGTACTCTTCGGTTTAGGATTTGACACTGCAAGCGAAATTGCCTTAATCGCCATCAGCGTGGGTATCGGCGTTTCCACAAGCATTCCTCTGTATTATATCCTTGTTCTTCCTTTGCTGTTTACTTGCGGTATGGTTACAGTTGACACTGCAGATGGGGTTGCTATGCGAGTAGCTTACGGCTGGGCTTTCTTGAACCCAGTAAGAAAAATATACTACAATCTCACAGTCACGGTGATATCAGTTCTTGTTGCCTGGGCCATCGGCACTATAGAGCTTTTGCAAGTGCTTTCGAGCGAACTAAACCTCAGCGGATTGTTCTGGAGTTGGCTGCAAGGTATCAATTTTGAAATGATTGGTTTCGGAATAATTGGCATTTTCATAGTATCCTGGATGGCTTCTTTCGGATACTGGCAATACAAAAAATACGATAAACTTGACCCTTTCAACCAGAACTAACAACCTAAAATAAATACCAGCCCTTAACTTGAAGCTGAAGAAAATGCTCGAACCAGATCAACTTACGGCAACTATAGACTTCGCTCGCAAACTTCACGGACATGTAGGACCATACTTAGTTGTCGGCCTAAGGGTGGACGCTTCTGCCAAAAAAGCTCTTGACATTTCTGGTTCAGAATCAGCGCTTCTCAGGGTTGAGGTTGCGGTCTCACTTTATCCTCCGTTTTCCTGTTTGCTTGATGGAATTCAAGTTTCCACAACCTGCACTATCGGCAATCAAAAGTTCAGCGTCAAAAACTAAATCCATTCAAACAACATTTACAAAAGAAAATAGCTCAATGGTTGTCAAAATAAAACTTGCTAATCAACTCAATGGGCAACTGGAACAATGGCATTTACAAAATCAGCTTAATGAGGCGCATGCTTGGGGACTCGCAGTACTGCCAGAAAACAGATTATTTCAATTAGTATTGAATAACAGATACCTATTGATGAACCAATAGTGTTTTTAGCGTCACAGCGTTGAATTTAGTGAAGAATCATGAAGGATATAGAAATAGCAAAAAAACAGCTGCTTGACAAAAACTTAACGCTTGCAATCGCCAAAAAAGGCCAAGTAATATTCCAAACGGATTCCCACAGAATTTCTGGCTTCGTAAATGCAATTGATACTCTTGGCACTCAGCTAAATGGGGCTTCCGTGGCGGATCGGGTAGCTGGAAAAGCGTTGGCGCTTTTGTGCGTTTACGCTGAAATAAGTGAGGTATATGCAGAAATCTTAAGCAAGAAAGCCCAATCCCTTTTTGAAGAAAACAATGTAGCTTGCGAGTGGAAGAAACTAGTGGATAATGTTTTGGATCTTAACAAAACTAGCATGTGTCCATTTGAGAAGGCTGCTGCTAACATAATTGATCCAAAGGATTCTTATGCAAAATTTAAGGTCTTGTTAGCGAAAATGAAATCCTGCAAATAGTTTCTCTAAAATGCCCACTCGCCTCGTGCAAAGAATATTGTGAAATAGATTAGCAACGATATTGACAAAGCTGCAATTGCGATGTTAACAAGTTTACTCTTTGTTATCAAGCCAAATAACATGAACATAGGAAACATTGCCATAATATATCGAGGAACACTGATCCACCATGATGTAGAAACTGCGAGTATCCATGAAAGAAACATGTAGGTTATATAGACTGGGCGCATACGTCGCCAAAAGCTGGCTCCAACTACCATTAAACCAAAAACAGCGAATGCTAAAGGCGCAATGCCCATGGTTATGTTTGCAGGGTAGGACGAATTTTTTGCCCAGCCCCACGCCCCATCTAAGCCACTTTTGGGGTCAAGCCTGTTAAACCAATGTGTTGCCTCCACAGTCAAAAAAGTAAAAGGGTTTCCTGTGACCTGATAATTTATTCCAAGATAAATGAGGAAACCAACCAACGTTAAAAATATCCACAAGACTTTGCTGTCTATCCTTCTTAGTTTCCACCCTGTCTGATGAAAATATTCAACAAAAAGCACTGGCAATAACAAAAGACCACCAATTCGGGTCAAGGCAGCGAACAAGCCGATTAAGCCTGAAACTTGCCATTTGCATAGCCGCGCATAATAAATGCTTGCAATTACTAGGGCAAAAAATAACCCCTCAGTATATGGTACCGATAAGAAGTATGCTATTGGGAAAATGCTTAGGTAAATCACGGCTTTAGCTGCTACGGTATCGTTGAATTCTAATTTAGTTATTTTGTAGAGGTATAGGAAAGCGAATAGGCTGCAAACGTTTGAGATTATGAGAGCAGACAGGTTGGCATAATTAAAATCGAACGTGAACAAGCGAATAAGGATAGGGTAAAATGGGAAAAATACAATGAAGTTGGCTGCGTCGCCTGTATTTACATACCCGTTTTTTGCGATGTCAATGTAATGTGGTGCATCCCATTTATCGAACATGTACATCACAGTTGATAATGGAGGAGCTGGACCAGAAATCAGATATGTTACAATGTAGCCTATTGCTAACACTAAGATTTTGGCTGCTATTATAATTAAGATAGCTAGTTTCAGTTGTTGAGGAATCTTTTTGATCAGGGTTTTGAGGTTAAGATTCACTGTTACATTTTCCTCAGTTGTTTCTCAAACGAACACGCGCTAAATTAAGCATTAAACCAGGGTTTTTTAGGTATCAATTGTCACGAACGGTTTATATCATACAAATCTTTAAACTTATATTGTTATAGAGGCGTAAAAAACATGAGTTCCGAACCCTTTCATGTAACAGATTCAAATTTTGAAGAC
>DATIXS010000086.1:0-2520 GCA_035518335.1 Candidatus Acidiferrum sp. | reverse complement strand
TGTTTTAGAGAAAAGCGATTTGTGCTCTCTTTATTGTTTTTTCTTGAGTTCTTTCTTTATTCCTTTCCCAAAGTCGTTCACGGCTTTAGCTCCTTTCTTGAGTCCTTTGCCGACTGCTTCTCCAGTTTTTTCAGCAGCATGTTCAACTTTCTTCTTCTCTTCAGGCACTATATCACTTCCATTTAAAAGTATTTTATTATAGAATTAAATGTGTGTGACTGTAAAGCAACATCAACATCTACCTGCCAAAAGGTTCGTAACAATAATCGCGCAGTCTTTTATGCTTAGTCATACCTGAATTTTCAAAAAGGATGCTTTGTTGATGTGGGGTTACAACTACACAAGTTTAATAGTCATTGTTGCTCTCCTTTGTTTAAATATGGAGTTGTGGAATTTTGGGCGCGATAGATCAAATATTTCATTTTATTACTTCCGGAAGCATAGGTGGTTTGCCACCGATTGTATTGATGATAATAATATTTGTCGTCGGATTGATTGTGGGCTATCTGATCCATTTGTTCCTAAAAATCGCCATAATAGCTGCAATTATACTCTTTGTGGTTGCTTACTTTGGTTTCTGGGGTTTAAGTCTTAGCACCTTGAAAAGTTATGCAACACAATACGGGTCAATTGTTTATCAGTATGGGGCACTCATCATAGGCATACTACCGCTAAGCATCGGATTTGTAGTAGGCGTAATAATAGGCTTCGTATTCGGCTAAATTGAACACCCAGCAAGGCAAGCGCAGAAAACAATTGATGGCTAAACCGTAAAACCAACACGTTAAAACACGCTTCAATTTTTTTGTTATCAATATTTCAAGGAAACACTGAACACCTGCCTTAAGCAGCAATTTTTTTGTTCTTTTGCAAAAAGATAATTGCGCATTTTCATGTATAGACAAAATTTAAATATAATTGAATCAGAAATTTATTGGTGAAAAAGCGCGTCTACACCTGTTTGAAGAGGAAAACAGAAAATGTTTTGCCCAAGTTGCGGGGTGAATGTTGCAGAGCGGGATCTGTTTTGCACCGCTTGCGGAAAACGGTTGTCCGGCAATCAAGAAACTGAAGTCTATTCGTTTGGTCCTGCGTTGGTGAACGTGTGTTTTGGTCGTCCAGGAACTTTTGTTATGATGCATAAGAATGACACCAAAATTGTTCTCACGAACCAGAGAATTTATGGATCCTCTGCTTTAACTAATTCAACAAGATTCCAGGTTTCTTATTCTGATATTCTTGCAAAAGAAAGCTTTGATTATCGTCTCAATTTTGGGCTTTGGACTGTTTTGTGGCTCAAGTATAAAGATGCTGATAAGATCAAGGAAGTATCGATAATGTGTTTTGGATCCAATTCAACGAATATCACCGAGGCTTTCAGAATTATTAGCGCAAACTCGATTAGTTCTTTGTCAAAGTAGATTTTTGTTAGTCATCTTCATTGATTTTGAAAGAGCACTTGGTAAGTTGGCTTGAAAAATCAGGGTTTTCATATTTTCCTTCATGATTTTTATTTAAATTAGAACGTTTCGCACACGGATCACACTTTCTCCGAGCTATCTTTTTTTGGGTTGTACCTCGCTTTTTCAGAGAAGAAATCCATCACTCTTGTTGGCTTCAGAAACTTGGCACAATGCTTTGTCAGGATAGGAATAAGATATTCATCTCCCTTCTGGCAAATTCGCGGTTTGCCATCTATCTTAAGCTCCATCTTTCCCTCAATAACTATGCCCCATTGAGGATAACTATGACTATGCTCTGGCAGGTCAATCCCTTCTTCGAATTCAAAAAAAACTATCTGATTCAGGTTTCCCTGCATTATCCAAGCTTTAGCGCCGTCAAACGGCACTTCCGCTTCTGGCAAACAAGTTATGACTTCAGGGTAACTTGAAGTGATTCGACTTTTAACAGTGTCCAATGTATTACCTCAGATAACTTTCAAATGGGCAAGAGAAAAACGTTATCTTTTTCATAATCAAGAATTTTCTATTCTTTATTTCCTTAGAAGGGGAATTCAGCTAAACATTCTTCGAGTCAGCGACGGTCATCTGTTAGCTAAGCTTGACTGAGCTTTTTAAGAGATGAATTTGACTAAAATAATAATATCTGCTGATCTTAAAACTTGCAGTTCACACATTTTGCTTTCTTAATCGCAATTAGTAATTACAATGGTATTAGAACCAATTGGGGTTTAGAAGAACCGCTTTTTCTAACTTTCCCAGAAGTATTGACTGGATGCGGTTAGAGCATTTGTTGAAATGAAATAGCGTTCGCTGTCCAATAACAAACTTAGTTTATGTTGACTGACAAAATCTTTTATAGACAAAAGATCGTCGCTATTGACCAAGCTTTGTTCAATGGTTAAAACAAATCCATCATTTATGGTATCCAGCATTTTTACATCTAAACTACTGAATGCTCCAATTTGTCGTTTAAAGACCATGGCTTCAAATATTTTCAATTTTTTTTCCTGCCCATCCAAATTTAGTCGCTACACTTACCAAAAATATTTGGACAGGT
>DATIXS010000085.1:0-2699 GCA_035518335.1 Candidatus Acidiferrum sp. | reverse complement strand
GGATCTCCCTAAATGTAAAACACTCCTATTTCTCATGGGTGACTTCTGAAGTATTCGAAAGCCTTCAAAATTTGATAGATAATCAACAAGGAGTCCATCTCGGAGTTCTCTATGGCTAATTTTTATTTCTCCTAAGCCTAATTCATCCATGAGCGCATCCATTATGGCTGCTCCAGCGATTAAGATGTCTGCACGATCAGGGTTTATGGCTGGCAGTTTTTTTCTTTCTTCAAGCGACAGAGAGCAAAGAATAGGTGCCAACTTTTTCAAGTTCTTCCTTGACAGTGTGAGACCTCCGTTTCCGTTTCCATTCTTTTTAAATAATTTGTTAGAGATTTCTGCCAAGTTAATAATGGTGCCAGATGATCCCCAGGCCAGTCTAACACCGTACTCTTGGACTTTCGCTTTCGCTGCCCTCATTTTGGTGGCTGCATAGTTTTTTATTTGAAGGTATATGTTGAAGTCTACGGGTCTAGTCCATCCTTCACCGATAAACTGAGTTGTCAGTCTAATTGCGCCCAACTTTAGACTACTTACATAAAAACAGTCGAACTGGTTCCCGATACAGATTTCTGTACTGCCGCCGCCTAAATCCATAAAGAGAACTTTTTCTTCGCCGATATCTATTCCGCTTGAAACACCTAGGCAGATTAGTCGTGCTTCTTCTTCTCCCGTAATCACGTTTACTTTAAGTCCTGTTTCGTTGAACAGTTTTTTGAGAAATTCAGCTCTATTTTTTGCTTCACGAATTGCCGAGGTTCCTACGGCTATCATTTCTGTAGCACCGTAAGTTTTGGCTAATTCAACGAATTTTCCACACACAAAGATTGCCCGTTCTATTGCTTCTGGTTTAAGAATGTGATCTTTGAATTCTTCCTCGCCGAGTCTGATTACTTCCTTTTCTTGGCTGACGATTGTATAAGAGAAATTAGGGTTCATTCTGACAACTAAGAGGCGTATTGCGTTTGTCCCGATATCAACGAAACCGACGACACGTGCAGAATTTTTTATGATTGTTGTTTCCATAGAAGCACCAATGTTTTTGCGAAGACTTTTTCAAACAAATCTTTTTTCCTATTAAAAGCCTGCTCTTCTAAGATTGACTTATTATCTGACTCGTATTCTACTATTATGAAATTTGTGTCTTCTCTGATGTTCAATCTCTTTACTATCGATTGGTGCGTGTAGTCTAAGCTATCTGCTATCCGAAGCAGGCTTGCCAATATCTTTATTTGATTTATGGTCACCGGGTCCAATGAGCTTATGTTGTAATGTTTTCGTTTTGGCAAACCTTTTCGGTGGTATCGAGCAATGTTTGCTACAATTTGCCTATCTTTTGAAGCAAATTGCAATTGTGTATCATTGAGAATTAAATTGGCGGTTTCTTTATTGTGTCCTCCCCTGCCTTTGGACAAACCTATATCATGAAGTATTGCAGCACATTCAAGCAAGCATCTCTCCCGGTTGCCCAACCTATGACTGCTAGCTAAACAATCAAAGAACCGCAAAGAAAGTTCAGTAACCTGCGAGCTGTGTTCGGTATCCTTCCAATATTTAAGAGCAAAACTCCTACAGCCCTTAACGATTTCTCTGCAATTGTGGATTAGACTTTCTTTTTTCTCCTCGTCTTCTTTATTTATTGTATCCAAAGATACACCTTGTAGGAGCATCTGTGCGAAGCTTTGAGGCAATCGCTTTTTTCTAAGCGCTTCTGCTGCATATGTTACATCGTAGTCCAGCCTCAGCAATTCAACTTTAAACGGATTAAAACTTAATATTGCATAACCAGTTTGAGGGTTTCCATCTCCAGGTCTTCCGACGCTCCCCGGATTAACAAACGAGACTCCGTTTACTTGCCTCCAGAATTGTTCATGAGAATGACCCACAATTATTATCTCTGCTTTGGCGGTTTCTGCTAGGGTTTTTAGTCTTTCAATTGGAGTATCACTATAAATGTGTTCTTCCATAGATTCAGGGCTTCCATGAGTTATGAGTAGATTTTTGCCTGCAACTTCGAGCCTTCGTTCCATAGGAAGAGAATTAAGGTAGTTCACATTCGATTTTGATAGCTCTTTCTTAGCAAATCTGTAAGCGATGTTCTTTTGACTTTTATCTTTAGTTTTCCCCTCGATAACCTCAACGTCGTAGTTACCCAAAATGCTTAGGATATTTTTTTCACATACCCATTCTACAACTTTATTGGGGCAAGGACCGAAACCAATTGAATCTCCAGCATTAACAAAAAGACTGGCGCCTCGTTCTTCTGCATCACGAACAACCGTTTCCAAAGCATTAATGTTTGCGTGAATATCTGATAAAACCGCAATTTTGACATTTGAGTCAACAATAATTCTCATAGTTTTCTCCTCAGCTTGAATCAATTCTGTCTTTGTTGTCTCTCTCAATTGAGGGAAAAAGTCCTCTTTTTTATTATCTTCCCATTGAAGCTCAAATAGTGAATAGTGTTTTTTCTTTTCGTCTTTTATAAAAGTTTGAAAGTTTAAAAGTGCTTGTTCGAAGTCTGCTTGGTTCTTTGGGTCAGTCATTGAAGTTTTGGTTTCCTCAATGAATTTTGGTAAGTAGTCTATCCAGACATCGCAATCATGCATTTCTCCCAAAATATCTTGATATTTTTTTATGTTGTCTATTTCTTTCGAGAGTTTGTTTTTGTACATTGGAGCAAAAATTTCCATTGTATA
>DATIXS010000084.1:0-10516 GCA_035518335.1 Candidatus Acidiferrum sp. | reverse complement strand
CTAATGGATGATTAGTTTTTTGGACTTTATTAGATTCAATAACTTGGTTTACACTCATATTTTTTTGACTCCTAACACTCACTTTATTTACGAGAACATTCTCGCATTTTACTTCTAAGCCGGCAAATAACAGTGCATTGCTCTTCTTCGCACTATTTTGTAAGGGAATCTTCCAGCTAGATTGCCCCTAATCCTCATGCGTGGATTTTCCAGGCTAGCTGGCTTGCCATGGCCTTTTGTATAGGTTTCTCATAATGTAGTTAATGTCATTTTGAGGATGAGGCGACTCTTTATTTGTTGTTGAGCCACGTTTTGACTGCTTCTTGGACAGCTTTAGATAAGTCGCCTTTTTTGCCGCCAAATATTTCCACTGTCTTTAGTCTTAGCTGTTTTTCTAGCTCGTCTGAGATGTCAACATTGATTCGGCCCATTTTTAATCACTTGTTTTTTTTATAATAAGCGAGTTGGCAGCATTTGCATGCTGTTTTTACCATTTTTTGCTTTGAATTCGCTTATTTACATTAGCGCATAAACACAAACACCCCTATAAGCATATATGTTTAAGTGTGTAAATGTTATGGGAAACTAGTCGAACATGCCCGTCTTGATTTTTCAGATACTTATTATCAACGCCTGTCTTGAAAAGATTAACTTGTTTTCTTTTCTACAAACATCACCTGTATTCCAAAGCCCATCTGTTGATTTTCAAAATTAAGTGGAAGAAGAAGATGAGTGCTCCTGCAAAGTTTCTTCTTCTTTCAGCAATTCCAGAGAAGGAGGACCAGTGCTGCCTGGTATTGTCCTACTTCTTCTTCTATCAAGCCTTAGAAGAACAACACCCTGTGCTGTGCGCGGCTGTTGTTGTTCCTATTTGAATAATCCAGATCTCATCAGTTCTTGCCGAAGATATTTGACTAAGAAGTCCATAAAAATAGTGAAATAAATAAATCAAAAAAAGAAAAGGATTTTTTGGTTTATGCCTTTTTCTAATGCTTTCTGAGTATGAGAGCCCCGACTATGGCTATTGCGATGATTATGGCAATTGCTGCTGCGACTATGTATGTCATCAGATCGGCTGTCGTTGCTAAGTTTGATGCTGGAGCTTGTGTCGGCGCTTGAGTTGCTGGCGGGTTGCTTGCGTAGAATGCTGTTGCTGCTGACGATGGATAGTATGCTCCTGAGCCTGCGAAAGTGGCAGTTAATGTATAGTTGCCTGAGATGTCTGGTGTCCATGTTAGGCTGAAGGTTCCGTATGCATTGCTTGTGGTGGTACCGATATCTCTGTAGTTGCCGTTAGAGTCTGTAACCGATAATGTTACTGGGACCCCAGTTATATTGTGTGGCATCGCTTGCTGTTCATAAACCGCTTCCATAAACGGTGTCATACTCGCATCAGAAACACATGGCAATCCATTGGGGAAGTTTGCTGCAACTGCTTGCTGTGATGCGCCTGCTGAGACATCAGTTACTGTACCCGTAATTGTTACAGGTGTCGCTGTCGTTATGCCGACTTGCGGTGCGCTAACCGTTGTTCTGCTTGGTCCTTGGGCATACGCGTAAACCTGGCCATCATAGGAGTTGAATGTCGTCATTACACCATAAGCTATTGCTGTTGATGTGTCATCGAAAGCTAGGTTGCTCCATATTAGTTGTCCTGTAGTGCCGTTTATCGCTAAAACTTGTGCGTTGTGGAATAGTGGTGGACTGTATTCGTGACCTTCAGAGAGATAAAGCACCGGGCTGGTTGCACCTGCTAGAGCTTCATCAGAGAAAACCCATAACGGGTAAATACCGTATGGTGTTTCAGTTCCTGCATCGCCGTTAGCTTGGGCAGTTTGAAAATCCCAAATGATTGCACCGGTCGCCATGTTGACAGCCCAAACGTCTCCTCCTAAGGCCCAAACGTACAATACTCCCGTTGTTGCGTCGGGAACAGTTTCGAAGTCATATTCATCATAAGTGTTTGGCATGTGACCGTCAGACATTGGTACATTGAGACTGTTTTCCCATACTTTTTGGCCGGTAGTCAGAGAGAAGGCTTCCATGTCATAGGTAGCTTGATTTATTTCAACGTAGACGCCGGCAGCAGCTGAGGGGGTATTGCTTGTTCTTGTGAAAGGCACGTATGCGCCTCCAGTGCGATTTTGTATCCACAGTAATGAGCCGTCGGTTGCGCTAAAGCCTGCTTCGACTAGCCATCCTAAGGTTTCTTCGACAGAGGTAGCTCCTGCACTCAAGACTAGTGTATTGCCTGACCATGCAGAATAGCCAAAAGCTGCACCGCCTAAGCCTGCTGTAGATATGCCGTTAACAACTGGAGGTAACGATTGAGTTACCCACTCTATTCCGTCATTCCATGAATATTTAGTGCCTAAGGTTATCGCCCAGTTCAAACCGGTCTCTTGCATGGCCGCTGTTAAGTTGTACATTATAAGTGCAGGTCCATAGATAGTGGTGTTTTTGATAGTGTATGTTACGCCTGGAATTGGGTTGCCAAATGCTCCAAATCGTCCGTTGGGATATGCACTAATGTTACCAGTAGTGCTGCTCCAAGCGTAGCCAATTATGTTGCCATTTGCGTCTTGTCCAAGGAAAGAGAACGACGGTGTGTTGTCGATTTCACATTGATATTGACCAGTTAAGCCATCATACACTTTCCAATTTCCAGGAGGCGCGAAAAGTCCGCCACCGCCTTGCGTAATGATGTATGGTCCAACATCGCCGTATTGATTGATGTTTTCGAAGTTGACAATCATGCCACATCTTAATGGATCAGTGGTGTTTATCACCCACATAGTTTCTCCAGTGTATAAGTTTGTAGCCATGATTCCCTGCTGACCTCCAGTGTTCGTTGTGTACCAAGTTGAGTACATTATTCCGTCCATTATTACTGGCGCAAATTTCGGGTCATATTGTGAGGTTGTCCAGTAGTTGCTGTTTTGTTCGTCGTTACCGAGTGGTCCGCCAGCGACGCCGCCTATGCACCATGGTTTTGTCCAGAGTATGTGAGCAGTCATTGGAGTTGTAGTGTATGGATTATAGTTGCCTGTGTAATTGTATCCTCCAGTGTTGGCAAATGTATTTGCAGCATATCCCATCCACGAGCCGCTGATTGAAGCCCAATTTTGGACGTTTTCAGCGTTAATTGGAGTCTGCCACCAGCTTGTTGGAAGCGGAGTAAATGGAATACCTGATACCATAGTTTGCTGCACCATTAGAGTTGCCACAGCGCTTTGACTGGGCAGGTTGACGTATCCTGCAAATGTTGGGCCTCCGAAAGCATTAGGGGCTCCAACGAGTGTTTGCCCTGCGTAAATGAATTGGAAGGTATAGTTGCCAACTGCTGTTGGAGTGTATCGAGTAGTTGTGCCTCCAGTAAGATCTGAGGTAAATGGTCCGAGTGTTTCTGTTGTTCCATCCGGATGCGTTACGTGAATTGTCATGCCTGTAACAAGTTCTTGATCCGCATTTGGCACTGCAAGCCAGAAGTCAATTGTTACTGGTTGTCCGACGCCGGTAGGGTTGGGGGCGACATTAATGTAGGCATATGTTTGAATATTATTTGTTTGTGCTTGTGCTAATTTTAGCGGGATTAATGATCCCATTGCAATTATCATCAGAACAGATATTACTATCGCTAGAGTTTTGTTTCCAAAATTTTGCATTTTTTGTTTTTCTCCATGTTATTGTTTAGGCAAGAGCCACTAAATTGACCCTTGCTTGACATCGCTTCTGTTTCAGTTAGTATATAAAACTTGCTAGGAATGTACCTTAGGTTGGAAAGAGTTGTATAGAAATTAAGATTTTTTATTAAAAAACTTAAGAAAATCGAGATTTCTATCCACAAAAGAAATATTTTGGGAAAAAAAGATTCGTGTTTCTCTTTAACATTACGGGTTCAAATTTTATCTATATCTCAAAAACGCTCATATATTTTCGGGTGTTTCTAAGTGATTATCATTTCATTATTTAATCATTGCTTTGAATAATTTTTTATCGGCGTTAAGGGAATGGTTGTGGTCTCCATAACTCCTTCTATCAGGCGGATTTTGTTACCTACAAAGTGCAAAGCATTCTCGTTGTTGTCAGCCTCAAAGAGGACTGCAAAATCCCATTTGCCAAATACTTGATACGCTTCTTCAAGCTTGACACCTTCAATTGGGTTTTCAGTAAACTCCATTAGAGGACCGTATAGTTTGGCAGCCATATTGGGACTAATTTTAATCATAGCTAAATATTTTTGATTTGGCAAACAAAGCACCGGTTAATAATCTAGTAAGCGCATCTAAAGAATTTGACGCTTTTTGGGTTCAAGAAGATCACCAAATTTGAGAAATTACTATATACTAATGTTTTTCGAGACTATTCAATTCAATCATCGGCTAATAGTTGACTCAACAAAGTCAATTTAGAATTCATAAATTACTTAGCTTGCAAATCACCTATTTGAGCAACAATAGAAGGTTATTCGATGGGTGAGGAAAAAACAGCGAAAAAAGGACACTCCGTTGCCATCTCTGGCGTTATTGGCTTTGTAGTTGCAGCTCTTCTAATAGGAATGATAATCGGAGGAGCTATTTCTCTACTTGTGATAGCTCCATACGTTGGGCAATTTCATCAGCAAAGCAACAGTGGTCAAACAAACACAGGAAACCCAAACAGCAACTACCCAAATAACAATAACAATCCAAATGGGTATAACAATAACCAAGTGCCTACAAACAATCCTTATAACAACGACCAGAACGGATACAATAATGGGCCCACAGGAAGCCCAAGTGACTACAATAACCAACCAAATACAGGAAACCAAAGCAACAACCAAAATAATAATAACAGTCAAAACATGGTCAACAACAATCCATCAATCACCAGCCCGACAGCCCAATACAGCTCAACTGGAAGCCAATTTTCAGTCAGTACTCCAAACCAAAATGGTGGTAAAGATTCAGGAACCATAACCGCAGATGTCACTTGCGTTGTTCAACAAAGTGGGAACAATATGCAATTAGATCTAACTGTAAACCCTACAAGCGTTCCTCAGAGCTTAAGTCAAGATATTCAAACATCAAATTCTGTATCTTTTAATTTTGCTGGCACAATTTCTGGTTCACAAATTAATGCACAAGCTTCAGGCACAGGAGGGCAGGACAACACAAGTCCAACTTTCAGCCTAAATCTTAGCGGCTCTTTTGGATCAAATATCTTAACTATTACTATCACTTCCGCTTCAGGATCACAAATTTCGATCTCAACCCTGCACTCGATAACTCTACAATCCAGCTAAAAATCTAAATTAATTGAGGCACCAAAAAAGAGCACATAAGATCATGTTTGTCCACCGGAATTTCATATAGTAAGGATAAGCTTTTACCAAGAAACGTCTTCATTAAGATAAATATGAATCAGGCTAAGAAAAGGCATAAATCAAAGATGCTAAACGAAACTCGAAAATGGATATTTGCCATTTCTGCCTTCATCCTTATTGTAACAATACTTACAATTGCACTTCTTTTCAATCCAGCTATCAACAAGGCAAATATCGTAGACACAGATCCAGCCTTCAAAACCTTCACAGATCACTATCTATCAATTATGAAGAATTTGAATTCAAGCGCAACAAGATCTCAAATGGCATTGCAGCTAAATCCCAACTATAATCAAACTGATCTATTTACTTGGCAACAAAGCAAAATGATATTTGCCCAAGACCCAACAGGATTCTATGAAGACCGATTTCAAATTCTCGCCAGCGGAAAAGGCATATGTGTACAATGGAGCATTGTTTACGTGTCTGCTTGTTTAGCACTTGGTTACCAAAGCAGGCTTGTAGTGGCAGTTGACATCTCAAGTTGGAGTTTTATTCACACATGGGCTGAAGACTATTACAACGGGACGTGGGTTCATGTTGATCCTTCAGACAAAGTGTGGAATAACCCACTCAGATACCAAAGTTGGTCCTGGGGCAGTGCTATTGGATCCCAGGTTAAAATCTTCGCGTTTGAAGACGGCACTTACAAAGACGTAACTGCTACTTACAGTTCACATTAGAAGCTGATTCTTATCATTAATCGTGTAAGAATATTGGAAGCAAAAGCCAAAATAACGCCTAACCAAAAAGTTAATAGTTGATATGCATGAAGTGGGGCAAAATAGTTAGCGACCGATACTTCTGGGTTCTTTGCGTAATGGGTGCATTCGCCATCCTAAGTTCCACCATGTCAAAGAACCCAGTGCTTAACCCTTTTGCATTAAGTATCGGAACACCCCAAGACCTAACTGGTATAATTGCAGCTGCCTCAACCATTCCAGGCATCATTGTCAGCCTGCCAGCAGGTTCTCTTTCCGAAAAGTATGGCAGAAAAAAAATGCTCTTATTCTCAGCATTTATTTTCGCTTCTGCCCCGTTCCTCTACTTGTTTGTGACAGTTTGGTGGCAGCTTGCTATTGTGCGCTTTTACCACGGCTTCGCAACGGCCATCTTTGTTCCTGTAGCTGAAGCCGCAATTGCAGAGAGGTATCCTACTAAGAGAGGTGAGCGAATTTCATCCTTCAATTCATCAACTTACATTGGTCGAGGCGCAGCACCTTTTTTGGGCGGCGCGATATTGACAGTAACAAATGCTGGTTCGATAACACTTCATAATTTTGGAGTGTTATACCTTGCTGTCGGTGTTGCAGGCGTTACATCTCTCATAATCACTTTGCTTTTGTTTAGGGATACAAAGAACGCTGCTTCCCAGCCTTTTAAGACAAAACTAACAACATCCCAGATGCTTCACGGTTGGATGGAAGTTGCGCGCAACAAGAGCGCATTAACAATTAGCTTTGTTCAAGCAATCCAATACTATGTTTTCGGCGTAGTTGAATTTTATTTAGTGCAATATATGCAGCAAGTGGCAGGGTTCAACGCATTAGAGTTTGGCATCGTCATGGGAGTTCAACTTATATCTTTGATTGTTTCCAGACCCATAATGGGGCGTTTCTCAGATAAAACCAGTAGACGCACGCCAATTATTCTAGGCTGTCTGATAAGCGCCACTTTACTGTTCCTGATTCCGTTCACAACCTCTTTTGTGGTTCTGATTTTAATTTCCATTGGTTTCGGCTTAGGTTTTGCCATGGTAGTCTCCTCAACCGCACCACTAATGTGCGAGTTAAGCGCAAACATCCCTTTGGGAACGTCAATGGGGTTCTTAAGCACCATGATGGATGTTGGCCAAGCAATCGGACCAATAATAAGTGGCGTAATTCTAGCGACAGTCCTCTCTTACAATGGGTTATTCTCATCGCTAACTGTACTTCTGATGATTTCTGCAACCGTCTTTTTCTTCTCTGGCATAGCTAAAAGAAAGATATGATAGTTTGAACGAATTTTTTGAGATTTTCTTTGCAAAAGAAAGATCGCTACTCGCTTGGTGATCCTAATAGCGAGAAGAGGCAGGAAAAGCCTATCCAGAAATTAAATTTAGCTCTCCAATTAAGCTTTTGATTTTTCGCTAAAATATTTCTTAAGTGGATCCCAATACCACTCTGTCCAGCCATCAGCAGTGTCGTCCGCTTGCTCTTCTGGAACGTTTGAGTGAACCATGACAATTTCTGTTCCGCCTGCAACTTTATTAAAACACAACTCTAACTTTGAAGGACCATAACCCTTTGGAAAATCAGTTGACGTCCATTCCTGAACTACTCGTTTTCCATTTTCAAGCTCAAGATATTTTCCGAAAATATAATCATCCCAAGCCGTAAATTTACCTCCGACCACAGCTTTTCCCGTTGCTTTACTTCCTGTAAATGCACTATGTTTTTTCGGGTCGACATAAGCGTCATAAACTTCTTGGGGAGAGGCTGGAATTACTACTTTTTGTTTTATAGTTTTAACTGGTGTTTTCATAAAAATATCACTACAAAACTATTGTTGGAAGGGTTTTTTAACTCTAACGCTTACTCAATGTTGAGCAAAAATGGGAAGATGTACAGTCACAAAAGGCCAACGCAGAATTGGAAGAACAATACGCAAGCTTGAGGGGAGCGTAGAGTTCAGTTCCAAAGAATGCAAAGCAAAAGTGGAAGAGCAAAAATATAAGCAAAAAACCCAGACAGCACTTGACAATTCGGATGATTCACCGATACAGAACCTGAGCGACGTCTCAAAATGGAAAAAACCAAATAAAACAGTTTGAAATTTTTTATGCCTAAGAATTAAGTCGAATTGCTCAGCGAACCCACGTTTAGCAAGCAATGGGCAGAATTGGGAATCAAATCTCGGGGATATAAGCCTATTAAACATAGGTTCGCCGAAGCTTTGACTTAACTATTGGTTTGCGTTTCTCGGCAAAATATATAGATTAGTCAATTGTTCTTAAGAGTTTCACAAATAATCTATAGAGTCTATTTAAACAGATCTAAGAGTATTCTTCAAGTTTTTAAAGATGAAAGCCCTTAACCTTATTGTGAGATTCTATGTCGGCTTCCTTGGATATAGAAAGCAATTGGAATTTCAGGCTTTTTGACAAGCGGTTGGTTGTTATTCAAACCAAAAATGAAAGCGTCCGCAAAGTTGCCGTTTTGGATGTTTTAACAAATTTAATGTTTGCCGTTGAGGTGCCTGGCGCAATTTCGATCCAGGAACTAAATGCTAACAAGGAGTACTTGGCTAATTTGAAAGTGTATACCGCAAAAAATGTAGGGTCTGTCGACAAAGATTTTATTAATTTTTTTGAAGCTTTAGATATTGACCAAAATATTGAAGATTTCATAAAAGCATATTGGGTTTACCCAAGCAAAATACGATTTGAGCTTGTGGAAATAGAAGAACCATAACTTATCGAAGTACCATATTGACAAATTTTTCAGGATTAAACAATTCCAAATCCTTGTAGGTTTGTCCTACTCCGATGAAGAGAATCGGCTTCTGTGTCACATACGTTACGCTTAATGCGGAACCACCCTTAACATCAGCATCCACTTTAGTCAAAATTGTTGCATCTATGCCAACAGCTTTGTTAAATTCTTCCGCTTGCTGAACTGCATCGTTACCAATCAGAGAATCAACGGTAAAAACGGTTAAGTCGGGACCAACTACACGCTTCACTTTAATGAGCTCGTTCATCAAGTTCTGGTTCGTTTGCATTCTACCTGCTGTGTCGATTAAAACAATATTGATTCCATGAGCTTTCGCATGGTTTACAGCGTCATACGCAACAGCTGCAGGGTCACCGCCATAATTGCTTTTAATAACCCGAATGCCCAGCCGTTTTCCATGTTCCTCTAACTGCTCTATTGAGCCAGCGCGGTAAGTGTCAGCGCCAGCAAGAACTACACTGTAGCTTTTATCACGCAAAAAATTTGCGACCTTTGCGATAGTAGTGGTTTTTCCGGTTCCGTTAATCCCAACAAACATTAAGACAAAGGGTTCTTTCTTCTTGCGTTTCTCCTCAGCCATTTTAAGCAAATCAATTCTAATTCCTGTGAGCATAACATCCAAAAGAACTTGCCTTAGGTTTTCGTCGACAATTTTTTTTCTATCATCCAAGCGTTTAACTTGAACACCTACTAGGCGCGTTTCAAGGTCATCGCTGATTTTCTCCGCTACTGGATAAGCAACATCGTTTTCACATAAGCTCATCTTAAATTCAGATAAAATAGGCTTTAAGTTTTCAGCCTTAAGTTCAGTTGTTGTTACTTTGTTTACTAAACCTTTGAAACCTGACTTGAGCTTCTCAAACATCGCTTCAAGGTTTCCCTTCTCTTGCGCTGGTAAGCATAGTTTCAAGACGGCTTCTACCCGTATTTATTCTTTCAGCAACCTGCGTAAATTGCTGCTGAGCAGAATTCATGGTTTTTTCCAATTCATCCAACCGTTCTTTAAGGGCTACTTTTGCTTCCGCTAGGTTTTTTTCTATTGATACACCAGCGCCCATTCCAATAATAACTTTGTTTGGGTCTGCAAGCTTAACTTTTAGGTAAGAGCTTCCGCCGATTGGAACTAAAAGTTCAGAGTTTTCCTTTTCTTTTTCTATTCCATCCAATGTCATGTTGGCATAGCTTATGTCAGTAATTGCTGCGTTCACCATGTTTATGCGTTGTTGCAAGGCATCTGCAGTTTGCTCTAGATACCGCATTTCCATGCTAAGTCTGCGAAGTTCTTCTTCGGATTGAGCTCTTTGAGTCAAAATTGATTAGTCTCCTGCTACAATTTTCTTTAAGATTGGATTTTCTATTTCCTCGACTGAGATTTCCTTTACAGACGATATTGTTATGTGGCATCTTTTTACACGGTGTCTGCTGCCTATTTCAGCATAAACCTTTTCGACTGCATGCTCACTTTTATCAGCTAGTAATTCTCTTGCAAAAGGAGTATTTAGCCGTGGTTTTTTGATCTGGCCGGTTACTTTGAAAGCCTTCATTTTTCATCTTCCTGCACCACATCCAGCGCATTCCCAATAATAAACATCTCGGGTCCAGTTGTCATAGAACCAGCCACAGCGGCATGTGAATTAGCAAGTAAGCCAGT
>DATIXS010000083.1:0-5817 GCA_035518335.1 Candidatus Acidiferrum sp. | reverse complement strand
AGAGAAATCTTCCCATTAAACTACACGATAAGCGGAAACCCACTAACATACAACACCACTTGCATATACGTTCCTGACGCTAATTACATACCTGCAACCACTAATACTTCAGTGACTGAAGAATCCAAGATCTTTGTCTGCTTCAGTGGATTCACATACAATCAAAGCGTAGGATTCACCTTTGATCCAGCTATAATCAATCCCTGCTCAGTTTCGATAACAACAAGTCCAACCCCTACTCCTCCGCCAACAACAACACCTGTACCAACGGTAGCACCTACAGCTGTTCCTACTTCCGCTTCAAATCCAACATCTGCTCCAACCTCAGCTCCGTCACATACCCCAGCTACAACGACAAGTTCTTCACCAAACACAACATCTACCGTTCCAGAGTTTCCGTCATCAGTAATCATGTCGCTGGTAATCATATTAGCCGTCTCCGTTGCAGTTGTGCTTACGCTAAGAAAACATAGGATAACGAAAGCTTGAATTCAAAACCATATGGCTTGTTCAGTTAGCTGGAACATACTGTAGGGAAACAGTTGGTTCCGTTGCTAATGTGTACGTCAAATAGATTGGAGGGAAAAAGCTGCAATTTTTGAATAGTCTGGCGTGCCTTCCTACTTGTGTGTTTCTTTTTTCTCTCCGTTTTCAGTGATGATTTTTTTAATGGGTTTCGGAGGCGGTGTTGAGTCATTGTCCAGCCTATCCACGCACCGATTGCTAGAACCGCGATAAATGCTTTGGACACAAGAACCAAAACTGCATATACCCTGGTTATTGGCCGCGTTAAGGTTAAATTAACCCCGGATCAGCAGCCAAACAACAAAACCACAGCTACTACGACGCAAACAGCCTGAATCGCTCCGGTAAGTCCTTTTAGAAGGTAGCAAAGAAACCATGCACTATTGGTAACTCAATTTATGCGCAGGCTCCGTATGCTGGGGGTACCCATGGAACTATTCGAATTGACGGATCTTTTAGATTGTTAAGAGTGGCTACATTAAGCAATAGAGGAGTCATTGACTCTATAGCTCTCGAATTTTCCAGCGGGCCCACTTTTAAAGGTCTCAAATTTGGTATCTCACAAATTAACTTTGAAACGGTGTCGACCGCTGCATCTTCATTGCCAGCTACAAAAACATCGATGTCCTGTGTTTCCTCCAAATTGCTAAGATATGATGCTGGCACAGTGTGTAACGCTGACACAACACTCGTAGGCTTGATAATTTCTCGGATTAACTCAGCAGTGGATTTGTGTTCTTCAATTTCAGCGAAAACATTTGTCGGGCTGGATTTTGATAGCGGGACATGCCTAAAAGTACCTTGCTTTTTCTTCATTGAAACCACGGCAGAGACAACAATTTGTTCTGATCGAAAATACGGTTTTAACTCCTGCACTACAGAAAGTGCAGAGTCAGGCGGGACAGTGATAATTACGGTTTCAGATTGCTTAGTTGCATCTATTTCAGAAGTTCCCTGAATGCTGCCTTGCATACTATTTTTGTAGAAGGCACGGGCGATAGCTTCCAACTCTTTTGCTGTATTAACTGCTTTTTCTATATTTCTTGAAGTAATAAGTACATCGTGTTTTTTTGTCAGTCTTAAAGCAAGCCCGCTTCCCATTCTTCCGGTACCGCCAATAATGCCTATTTTCAAAAATATCTGCCTCAATGCCTTGATTAGGAATAAATGTATAGAATTTGTTTTTCAAGAATTTAAAACTATTCTGGTAGCTGAGTTGCCTTCAGCTAAGATTTAAAGAAAACAAATATCTAGGTGAAGAAGAATGTTCAATTCTTCACCATACAATCAATTATTTCTGGGCAAGTGATGCATTCGTCAGGGATTTGCTGTTTTGGTTCTTTCTGGCTTAGGAAGCCAAAATGATGTTTACAGTCGGATGACTTTTCCTGGTTTTGAGTGGGTTTTTCCATTTCAACAATGCTTTCAGGAGTTTCATCATCTTCTGTTTGTTTTTTGTTTCTGGTTTCAGAATTAGGTATTTCTTGTAAACAATAGGGGCATGCGTCGTGGAGTACTTTTGGATCATATTGAAGGTTTATTGTTCTTAGTGGTTTCTCAAAAACTTTGTTGCATGCCTTGTTGGGGCAAGTTATTGTTGTTTTCTCTTCCGTTTTAGTTTGACCTCCGAGTGGCTCGGTTTTTGTTCTGCACACTAATATTTAATATTAATATTTAATACTTACTATAACTTACACACACTCAGCTCCTGTAGTAATGTTAGACACATGACCAATCACACAACATTTCCAAAAGGATTATCAACACCCAACAAAGAAAGAAAATAGAATGAAACCAAAGAAAAAACTCTACTGTTTCCTGCTTATCCTATGCCTTTCAATAGCGTTTATAGGGACCGTGGGTGCGACAACAGAAAGTCTCAACATCGAAGCAGGAAAAGATTATACAAGCAAAATAGATCTCGCATCCCAAGACAAAGTTCAACTGACTTTCGAAACAATCGGTCAAACATCAAATTTTTCGATAGTGTTCCCAAACTCAACAGTTTTGAACCTTGGAGAAGTTAGCGAATACTCTACTAGTTTTACATCAGACACCACAGGAACATGTGAACTACACTTTGACAACACTAATTCATCGGACACCTCACTTATTTCCCTAAACTATGATGTCGAACATTATATTCTTGGAATGCCCGAAATGATATTCGTTTTAGTAGCTATAGCCGTTCTCTTAATGGTCGTTGTCACAGGTTACGTTGTAATGGGCAAATACACATAATTTAATTTCAACAAGTCTCAAAAGAAGTTTATTTGGCCGACTCTTGCCGACTAGACCTGCGTGTTTCATCCAGTACTGTAGAGCTTGAGTTAACTTTTCTGCAAAGAAATATTCCTCCGTCAATAAGAGGCTCATTGCAACTGGCGTCATTCCCTACTGATCATTCGCATTCTATGGTGCACCGCAGTTAGGACACTTTCCTTCAAGTGGAATAGTCTCACCGCAGTTCTCACATATTCTGAGACCCTTGTCTTCTAATTCATACTTTGTTCTGCATTTTGCGCAAAGGTAGCGCACCATTGTGGGAATGTTGGTGCCCATCAAAGTGCGGTTTCCATATCTCATGTACAATTGAACGGTGGAATCCTTGACACCGCATTCTTGGCAAGTGTTCGCGCTCGCCGTCTGTATTTTTCCACGACCAACTATTGCTATGAACATCATAAATATGCCAAATGGTAAGGCTATAATCGTCCCAATCCATTGCGCGCTCAATATAGTGTAAAAGCCTATTGCCGTGAAAAATAGGCCAATTAGAAAAACTTCAATTGTTCCAAGATACCTATTTTGCTTTTTTGCCATCCAGACAAAACCTTACTTGCTGAATCTCTGAATCGCAATTAATTATTATATCAGTCCTAACGAATAAATATCTTTCACAAGCTATAGTTTCTTAGCATTATTTTTTGAGTCCGCAAAATTTCTTAGTAAATTCATCAAATATGAGATATTTTTTTCTCTGCTTAAATGAAAGATAACTTTAGAAACCATTTCTTCTGAGAGAAACTTTTGCCTTCCCTTCTAAAGCCTCGGTTATGCGGTAATGTTAAAATATGACGATGAATACCGCCTAGTGTATTTAGCTTTTATAGCAATTCAAGAGTAAAGTTGGCTAAAGTTGTGTCACATTTAAAGGATTTAGACCTCTGGAGAGCCTCGGTCATTATTCTTTTTACGATAATTCTTTCAGCTCTCATAATTGTTGATAGGTCTTCGTTCAGTTTTTCTGTAGGTTCTGATCTATTTACCCATTGGGTAGCCTGGACAGGGGGACTATGGATTGCAGTTGTTACGCCAATATACGTTGTCTTGAAACATCGTCGTCCTACAAGAATCAAAGCATGGATAAGAATACACCTGTATGGAAATTTGTTTGCCTTCATGCTTATTTCTGTGCATTTCTGGTATTGGGTAACATTTGTTTCTTTCATTGGAACGGGATTTGCATTATTTGTAGCCACGCTTACGCTTGTAGTGACAGGCATTTTCTATAGGTTTAACCTAATGCAGAGACCAAAAAAGCACATCAGGTTCATACACATCAGCATGACCACAGCATTCTATCTCATCTTGACAATTCATATTCTAAGCCACATGATTCGTCTTTAACAGGATTTTACAAAAAAAGATTAAGAAAATAATAGCTTAGGTAAAAGCGCTCTGCCTTGTATTTTTTTCTCCACCAGGCTCCTTAGAGACTAAAAAATAGAGACTAAAAAAGGGAAGATGAGGTTGGTTTTTTACTATGTCTTATGCTCTCTTTCTGAACATTAGCACCATAACAGCGCCAACTACTGCTATTGCAATTATGGTTGCGACTGCTGCTGAGGCTATGTACATTTCTGTTGGAGGCTGTGCTACCACTGGTTGTGGTTGTACTGTTGCTCCTGGAGCGCTTGCGTAGAAGTGTGTTTCCGCGGTTGATGGCCAGTAACCGTTAGTACCAGCGAAGTTCGCGTAAACCGTAAAGTTGCCTGGGATATCTGGTGTCCATGTCAAACTGTACATTCCATTTGCGTCTGTTGTTGCAGTTCCTATAGGTCTGGAATTGCCATTAGAATCTAAAACACTGATCATCACGGGAACGCCTGTGAAGTTTGTTGGAAGTGGCTGCTGCTGGTAAACGTAGCCCATCCATTGAGTCATGCTAGCGTCAGATGAAACTGGAACACCGTTTGGAAAGTCAGCTGCTTGCTGTGTCTGCTTGGTGCCAGCGGAAATATCAGTCACTGTACCGGATATTACAATTGGTTGTCCGAATGTTAAGCCAGCTTGTGGTGCTGAAACTGTGGTGGCACTTGGTCCTTTCCCTGCGCAGTAGATTTGCATGTCGTAACCGTTGAGGAATGTTGCATAGCCATCTGCGAGAGCTGGGCTGGTCATGCTGCCGTAACACAAAAGGTCCCATATTAGTTGTCCTGTAGTGGCGTTAACTGCGTATAATTTTGCGTCCTTGTAAATCGGGTCGGTGACAGTGTGCTCATCGGTCATAAGATATACAACTCCATTCCCGCTAATAGGTCCAGAGCCGAATGGATACTCTCCGTAAACAGAGCTCAAGCTCGCAGTGCTGTTGTCAGAGCCCACAGGTCCGTTGCCGTATGTCCATAATAGTTGTCCAGTCGTATCGCTATAACAGTAGCATACTCCTCCCATTCCATCAAAGTAATAATTGCCGTTAGCTGCTTCACTGAAGTAGGTATAGCCTTTTGAATAGTATTGGAGGGCAGGTGTCATAGTTGCAGTTGGACCCCATAGTTGAGCGCCAGTGTTCAGATTGAATCCTACGAATTGCATTGTTTCCTCGTAAAATTGAACGAAGCTACGGGCTTGCCAGTCTACTGCTTCGATGCTGAGAGTTAGGTTGCCAGCTGGCGGTTGATACGTGTTCTTCCATAGTATTGAACCGATTGCGCCCACAGATGCGTTGAGGTTGACATAGAACAGTGTGTAGGGAAGTTGCGGGTAGCCTGTGCTAGTTGTCGCGAAACCTGTAGGCAATGAGCCGTATCTGCAAAGTATACCATCGCCATAGTCACTTGCGACTACGGTTATGGGGCATGATCCGCCTGCTGCAAAGTCGCCGATGGCGGTTCCCTGTTCAACCCCGGGTACTAATGCCCCTGTGACTGTGCTATAAGTGGCCGGTACGGGCATGGTGTTGAGCCATGGTATTGAGATGTTCCAGTCGAAAGTCGTTCTTGGACCGAGGTTCTCTGGGTAAATGGTTGTGGAATTGAGCGGGATGAAAGCATTGTCAGTTATTGATGA
>DATIXS010000082.1:0-12231 GCA_035518335.1 Candidatus Acidiferrum sp. | reverse complement strand
AACCGACTCCAAAAATAACGTGTAATCTTCTTTGACTTTATCGAAAACAGCCATTGGCTCAACGACTTTAAACAGCAATGGAACACCTGAATATATTCGTACCCAACCTTTGTTCTTAAGAGATTCAAGCACTGAGTAAATTTTAGTTCGTGGAACTCCTGATTTTTCGGAAACTCTCGTGGCGGTACTAAGATGTGTTGTTAAGAGCGCTAAGTACGTTTTAGCTTCGTACTCGGTTAATCCTACTCGCTGGAGCTTTTCAACGGCGCTTATCATTGCGCATCATCTGCTTTTAGGTTTAGACATCATAAATAGTTAATGTAATCGCGCAGAGTTACATTTAATGTCACTTAAATGGGACTTAGGACAGAAGATTTGTTTTTTAACAAAACTATCTCAATAATATTTATTCTAATAATATTTATTCTTATTAATTTTTAATTTGTATTCTGGTTTCATAACAGGTATATATTCAAAGAAAGAAAAGTCTTTGAAGTTAGGGACACGAATATGGTTTCAGTTCTAATCGCCGATGATTCAGCTTACATACGAGATTTACTAAAAACAATATTGTTCGAGTCCGGGCACGATGTAGTTGGTGAAGCTTCCAACGGAGACGAAGTCATAGTACAATTTAAAAAACTCAAACCTGACGTTGTGCTACTCGACATAGTAATGAAAGAAGGAAATATCGCAAAAAATGGGCTTGAAGCTCTTAAAGAAATAATGGCTGAAAACGCTGAAGCAAACGTTATTGTTTGTAGCGCATTGAATGAAGAAACCTTGATAAATGAATCAATGAAGACAGGCGCTAAGGCTTTTGTCGCTAAGCCCTTTGAACCGGAAAAGCTGCTTGAAACGATTGTTATGTGCACGGACCTTCGCATTTTTTCTGAAATAGGAAATATTGGAGTTGGGCACGCTGCTACAGTTCTATCCAAGTTATGCAACCAGCCGATAAACATAAGCTTACCCAAACTCGAAACCGGACCGCCGCATCTAGCTGCTAGGCTATGTGGAGCACCTGATAGACAGGTTACCGCCATCCATATGCAATTATTTAAGGAACCTAACTGCGATATCTTAATAGTTTTTGATCCTCAAGACGCAAAAAAGATTGCAGATATTTTGACGCAAAAATCAACTAGTTTCTTGCGGTCCGAAATGTACAAATCAGCTCTTGAAGAAATGGGATCAATTATGATTTGCGCTTTCTTTAGTGCAATAGCAAATTTTGCAGAAATGAGAATTCTTCCCTCAGCCCCCGAGGTTATAACTGACTATTTTGAGGCTGTAATTGATAGTTTTCTTGCTAAACAAATGAGTGCAGCTAAATCGGCTTTTATTTTCGAAATGAGCTTTAAACAAGATAAAAACTCGGTAGGTGGTTATTTCCTCGTTATTCCGAGTCCCGACTTCGTAGAGCAACTCATAAAAGCGGGAAAGAGATGGGTCGGCAATAGCAATTCTCCAATGCAATCAGAGATCTTACCGTCGGAGAGCCTAAGTTACTGATGCCAAATGCAACGCAACAACCATCCTATAAGCTCAAAAAAATCTGCTTTTTGAGGTTTGAAACTTTTATATATTTCAGATGCTAATTCTGTGTTGAGTGTCATGGCTGAAGTTTGTTCAACATGCGGGCTTCCTAAGGACTTATGTGTTTGTGGAGAAATAGAGAAAGAACAGCAAAGAATACGCGTTCGACTTGAAACTAGAAAATTTGGTAGACCAAGTACCGTAATCGACGGGATGGAAGATAAAAATATTAATTTAGCAACTATTGCCCAAAAGCTCAAAACCTATTGCGCATGCGGAGGAACGAGCAAAAATGGTCAAATTATGCTGCAAGGAGATCATCGGGATCGAGTTCGCGAATTCTTAATCAAACTGGGTTATCCAACAGAAAACATTGAAGTCCAATAAACCGTAAGTCAAAAAACAGAGATGCAGATTAATGAAAAAACTAGATGACATACGTGAAGTATTCAAATCAACTACCCGTAAAAAACCAGTGCAGATTTATTGTCCAAGATGTTGCAGCCCAAAAATTCATCTGACAAACAGTCTAGCTATTTGGTTAACGCCTAAACAATATTATTGTGAAGATTGCCATTACGTTGGAATTGTTGTAATGGAACTTGAAAAAGAAAAAGAAGAATCCGATGCTTGACTTAAAAAATTAGTCAGGCAATTCAAGATTTAATTGTTTCTTGAGTGTCTTGTATCGATTGCGTACCGTTACTTCTGTCACGCCAGCAGCTTCAGCGATGTCTTTCTGCGTTTTCTTCTCGCCATTCTGTAAGCAAGCGATGTATAGGGCAGCAGCAGCTAATCCCATTGGGTCTTTTCCGGCGGCAGCACGTTTGCGTCTTGCGTCTCTGAGAATTTGGATGGCTGCACCTTGTGTTTTTCCTGAAATTCCAGTTTTTTCTGCGATTTTAGATACGTAGGTTAATGGATCTGCGATTGGCATATGCACTTCGAGTTCGCGTAATAGTAGTCTGTAGCATCTTGCGACATCTTTCTTGTCTACTAGACTTGCTTCAGCGATTTCTCTTAATGTTCGTGGTGTTCCACTTCCACGGCATGCGGCATAAAGCGCAGCTGCGGCGATTGCGGCAATTGATCTTCCTCTAACTAAACCTTTGTCTAAGGCTTTTCGATAGACTACAGCAGCTTTTTCCTTGATTGGCGGAGGAATGTAGACTTTGTCTGAAAGACGATCAAGCTCTGCCATAGCTTGAGCCAAATTTCGATCAATAGATGAGTGTACTCGACTTCGGATTTGCCATTTTCTTAGACGCCACATTTGCAGTCTTGTGGATAGCGGTAATTTCCTTCCAAAAGCGTCTCGATCCACTTGGCTGATAGCTGTAGATAACCCTTTGTCATGAACCGAATAGGATGTTGGTACACCTACACGGCTTCTTGATGCTTTTTCTTCTTGGGTAAACGCACGCCACTCTGGCCCTTTGTCCATCATTTGTTCGTAGAGGACCAAGCCACAGTCACCGCACACGGTTTCTCCAGTGTCATAATCGTGAACTAGGTTTTCGCTTCCACACTCGGCGCACTTATCAGATAAGCGAGCCTGTGGTTTAACTTCTTTTTTGCTCAATTTTTTCTCTCCGTTTCAACATGCATGGAGCCGTCACCATATCCATTTTGGGGTAGAAACAGTACATTCGGCCCGCGCAAACTAAGTTGATGCGCTTCACTATTATTTAAGGTTTGTGGTATTTATAAAGTTATTGCACACAATACTTTCTAATTGTCAATTAAGACAAAAATCTAACATGGAAAAATAACATAAAAAGTTGTTAATCGAATCAACAAAACTACTTATCAATTCCAAACTAATTGTTCCCTAATCAAACAATTTTTAGCTCAAATTGACCTCATCAAAAAAAACATAGTTTTTGAGCTAAATAAGTCAAATCTTATTTAGCACAAGTAGCCTAAATGGGTGTAATCGATATAGGGAAAGATGTTGAATCAAGAAAAAGGGCTCGGTATTCCGGTAGATCTGATTCGAACAATAGCTATAGTAGGCGTTATTCTGCTTCACGCCGCAAATGACCTAACCTCTCAACAAATGAATTCGTTCGAAATTTTTCGTTGGGGAACAGTTACTATTTACCAGTCTTTAGGGCGAAGCGGCGTTCCGTTATTTGTGATGTTAACGGGTTCTCTTTTACTTCAACCTAGCAAACTAGATGAGTCTATAGGAGTTTTTTTCAAGAAAAGATTAGCTCGAATAGCATTACCGTTCTTGTTTTGGGGTGCCGTCTTCTTTGCTTGGGACTTCCTCGTTGATCATCAAATTAATAACCAAAGCATTACATCAACATCTATTTTACAAGGCATTCTAAACGGTCCGTACTTTCACTTTTGGTATCTCTACATGCTAATGGGTCTCTACCTCTTGACGCCAATCCTGCGCATAATAATAGCCCATGCAAAACGTAACTTGATTCAATATATCCTTGTAATCTGGTTCATAGGCACAGCCATTTTACCTCTTCTCGGGTTATTTGGTCCTTATCAACTGAATAGTTTTGTTTTCACATTTCCACTTTATGCTGGATACTTCATTTTGGGCACATACCTTCTAACTGTAAAAATAAAGCGCAAAACTCTAGTTGTTTTGATGTCTGTTGGATTTGCATTAACAGCAATTGGGACATACATCATAGCTGGAACCTTTGGAGGAGGCGAGACATACTTCTTCCAAGAGTATATTAGCCCAACAATGATTTTAGCTTCAGTCATGCTGTTCTTGCTGTTGAATACTATTCAAGCACCGACGCTAACGGGTGTCCAACCTATGGAAATCAAAACCTCCGAAAACGGAAAAACGCAGAAAGATGTTACCTCAAAAGAAACCACTCAGAAAAACCTTGAAAACTCAAACGGCAAGAAGCTACTTCATTTGATCAGCGAAAATACTTTGCCTATCTTCCTTTTTCACATAATAATACTTGAATGTCTCTGGCGGGGTTATTTTGGTTTCACGCTTAATGGGAACACAGTGAATTCCATCATAGGAGTTCCTCTTGCCACTGTACTTACTCTTTTTATTTGTCTGGCAATAATTGTGCCTTTGAAAAAGATACCAGTTTTAAAGAGATTACTTGGTTAGATAGACACTTCTAGCTTTTTTTGATACATATTGGCAAGTCGATGTAAGAACGCTTATTAGGAAAAAAATTGTCCTTAGAATCTAGCATCAAATAAAAAAGCCTTGAAGCCCGGTGGTGTAGTGGTCAAGCATAGAGGGCTTTGGACCCTCCGACGAGAGTTCGAATCTCTCCCGGGCTACATTTTAAACTCAAAACGCTTTGGAATTAACCGCATATTGACGATAAAACCTTCTCAATTCATTATTAGATTGCGCACGATCAATAATTCCGACACATCCATTAGGAGGGGCGCGAGTTCGGCAAAGCACCCAGACTTCCTGTGGGCATGGGCTGGAATAAAATGACTTACATTGCTCAAAAGGGTTAAAACCCCAATAACTTCGCTTGCCGCAACACGGTTTTACTGATAAATTGGGGGCGGGATCCCCCTCCCAGCGCTATTTTCAAAAGCCGTTTCTGAGGTCATTTGGGGGAAATAAGCTCGAGTAATGCCGTTTCCTGTCAACGAAATTAAGACAAAAAAGTGGGCGATGGATAACGTGAAATCTAATCATGCAGTTGGTGGATAATATGTTTCGATTCCTTGTACGGTGACGCTGCCGTCGGAAACGGCTGTAGAGGTGCAACTTCATGCCGAACTCGTGAAGTATCCGTTTGGGCTAAAGCCTGCCTGCTTTATATTTAACGTGCAGCCTGATGTTTCGTACCAACTTGTATTGGGATTGACTCTAAAGGGTGAATCCACGGACTGTACCCGTCCAGTTTCAATCTTTGAATTGGCTAAAAATAATAATTCCAATTCAATGCTTGAAAGCTGGGAAAAATAAATAACGTTGTTGTGAGGCTCTAATCTCATTTTACGTTGAAGAATAAATTATTATATGTTTTTAAGACAAGGAAACTGTGTTTTTGAACAAAAATTCTGTGAGCGTGTCTTTTTGTCCGTTTAAACGCGATTTCAGCGCTTATTAGTTGTGCAAAAATGGCTATGTAATTTTCACGCCGTAACGTATTTCATATTACTAACCATAAAGAGGAGGTGAAAGAATGAAGATGAAAATCATTGTTTGTCTTTTGACTTTAACGATGTTGACGATGGCGTTAGCACCAGCAATGGCTTGCTCGCCAACTACGAGTGGTGGCACTTCCCAATCTGGGTACAGGGAAATTACAGGTACATTATCAGGGGCAGACTTTGTATTTCGCATTCCATGCAATTGGAATGGGAAACTGATTATTGGTTGTCCATCGTATCAATATCCGCCAAATCCCAACTGTCAATATCAATACGATGCATTGGCGGCCTTATTCATCGCGAAAGGTTTCGCTTACGCCGCAACCAACTATGGCGCATCAGGCTGGTGCGTTAAACAGGGATTAGTTACTGTTCATCAACTAACCGAGTATCTTATTGATAGATATCATGTGAGAAGCAAAATCTTTCTTTTAGGCGGTTCTATGGGAGGGTTGATTGCTTTGCTGCTTGGCGACAAATATCCTATGCTGTACAGTGGCGTTCTAGATATTTGCGGAGTTAAAGACAGCATCGGAGAATATAACTACGACCAGATATGGTTAACCAACACCCCAGCTGACCTTCGAGTTATTCTCAACATACCTTCGTTTGTCTCAGACTCAGATATTCAAGCTCTACAAGCATTCTTCAGCACAGTAACCGCTGACTCAGTAAACGCAATGGGAGGCACTCCCGACCAAACCCCGCAGACATGGCAAAGATTTTCTCCAATCTTACACGCGGACATTCATATTCCAGTCATAAGCGTAGTTGGAGAAGCGGATCCTTTAGTACCCCTACCTTTCCATTATGAGTACCAAACTGCTGTTGCAAACGCCGGCCAATCAAACTTCTATAGGCTATATGTAGTTCCCAATGGCGGTCACCTTGACTCAATTACTATGGCGGAAGTACCAGCACACCTATCGGAATTAATCGCTTGGTCAGACAGTTTACAAAAATGCTGCGACATCCAAATGATCCACTAGCGGTTACAGCGATTATCTCAAAATAAATGGCAGATTTATCTGCTATAATTTTTTTTAATTAATTTAGAAGAAAAACCACAGTTATACCCTGAAAATTTCGTTAATATGCTTTTTCGAAAGGCGCGTAAGTTATGTATAATGGCTCTTTTTCAACCAAAAAAAGCTTGAACGAAACCTCGCAATAGTTAGAAAGTCTTGCAGGGGACTCAGAACTTTTCGGGGTAAGTCTGATCTGACTCTTCTTTAACATCTTTTTGCTGGTAAATTGGTGCAGGGATCCGCCTCCCGGGGTTTACTTGCGTTTACTAACGTGAGAGCACAGATGCAATGAAGACTTTGGCAAACTCTTGCAGCGATGTTAATCTGACACCGAAGGTTTTTGACGTTTCGCTCATGTCTACAACTGAATCATACATGTCAAATCCGCCAACTATCTGAGACATAGCTTCAGGAAAACCCGGAATCGATTGACCAGCAGCAACACTTTGCACAGCGATCTTTCGATTAAGTGCTCGTTCAAAGACTCTAACCGCGTCGATGAAAGACAAAGCTTCAGGACCTCCAATTACGACCTTCTGACTTATGGCTTTCTGATTTTCGATTGAAGCTATAATAAAGTTTGCAACGTCAGAATCTGATATGAATGAGTGCCGTCGGTTTCCACTGCCAACAAACATAACTGGTTTTCCTGCCACAGCTGGTAGTCCAACAACCATAGCAACCCAGACTTGCATAAACGCGTCCGGTGCAACTATAGTGTAGGGAATCCCGCTGGCACGTAGATAGTCTTCAGTAGCAGCTTTTGCCGCCATAAGAGGAATTGGGCTATCTGGGTAAGCAATGTTGGCAGAAACAAAAATAAACTGTTTGACCCCAGTGAATTTTGCAGCATCAATCAAATTTTGATTTCCTTTAAGGTCAACAGTATCCACTGTATCCGCGCCACTGCGTTTGGCAGAAGTAGCTGTCGTAATTAATACATCAACACCTTTACATGCAGGATCAAGCGAGTTGCGATCTTTCAAGTCACCAAAAACAGCTTGGGCGCCAGCTTCTATGAGGGGCTGAAAACTCGACTGTGAGCGCACTAGAACTCGCACGTGCTCACCCTTAGACAACAATCCACGAGTAATTAATCCGCCTAGATCTCCTGTGGCGCCTACGATAAGAATCAACTTGTCCCTTGGGCGACCGGCCCCATTAGGACTAGTCATAAACATCACTTCTAATTAACTCCTTTAATTGATTCAGCTTAAAAGCCTTGCCATTTACGCTAGAATACACGAAGAAACTCATTGTTCGATTACCAGCAACTTATGAATCCCCTAAAGCTTTTCAACAGAGTGCGCACATATATATTCAAATCCAATTCGCCGCGGCGAGCAATCGAGATGAGCTTAAAATCTGGCTATTTGGCTGAGCCTGCGTTTGTCGGACGGGAAAGGGAAATGAAAGAATTAGAAGCCTGCTTAAACTCAGCCTTTGCCAAGAGAGGAACAACACTCTTCATCTGCGGCGAGGCCGGCACCGGAAAAACAAGGCTCGTTAACGAATTCTTAGTTAAAGCAAAGAAAAAGAAAATAGAATTGCTCTTAGGTTGGTGTCTAAGCAACTCATCAGTTCCTTACTTTCCATTCATAGAAGCTTTCGATTCCTACGCAGCCAATTACGAAGGAGAGAAAAAATCTACTCTTTTTCAGAAACGAGGAATTAAGGAGTGGCTGCTGGGAACAAGACAACTTGGAAAAACTGCAACCGAAACAATGCCTCAAACATGGAAGGATCAAGCTTTCACCACTGTGACTGAAGAGCTTCTAAACATTTCAAAAAGCAACCCTGCTGTTCTTGTCCTTGAGGATATTCACTGGGCTGACTCAGCTTCTATCCTCTTGCTTCACTACCTTGCAAGAGCAATTCGCTCCCAAAGAGTTCTCATGATAGCAACTTTCAGAAGCGAGGAACTTAACGTTGACTCCGCGGGCCATCCTCATCCTCTGACAGAAGTCACAAGGTTAATGAAGCGAGACAATATCCTCGAGGAGATCAAACTCTCAAACCTAAACCAACTCAACGTGACAGAAATCTCCGAGAACATGTTGAACGGAAAAGTCAATTCTCGACTCACAGAGAAACTCGCTAAAGAAAGCCAAGGAAACCCCCTCTTTCTAGTTGAAATCATAAGAATGTTAAACGAACATAGAAACTTAGTTCAGGAGAAAGGCAAATGGCAACTTGCAACAAACAACATTGGCATCCCACAAAAGGTCAAAGACATAATTCTTCGGAGACTAAGCGCTTTAAAACAAACCGACAGAAAAATTCTTGAAATAGCCTCCGTCATAGGCGACAAGTTCAACCCTCAACTGCTTGGAGCTGTGCTTGGCGAAGAAAACTTGAAAGTTCTAGAAACCCTCAACGCAATTATGCAGTCTTCCTCACTAGTTTGTGTTGAACAATCATCCTACTGGTTTGACCATTCAAAATCCCGTGAAGTACTCTACGAGGAAATCCCTCAGCCTCTTAGAGCAGGTTACCATGAAGAAATCGCAGAAAAGATTGAGACCTTAAGCAGAAATGCGGAAGAAATTCCAGTTAACGATTTAGCTCACCACTATGTTCAAGCTGGAAACAAGTCAAAAGCAATAAAATACACCTTAGCCTCAGGGCAAAATGCGCTGTCAAAATTTAGCAATACTGAAGCTGCAAGATACTTCACTTACGTGTTAGACACGATTTCAGATGAAGCTGAATTCAAGAATGAACGTCTATTAGCTTTGGAAGGTTTGGGTGATTCTTATTTCGCCAGAAACCTCTTTGAGGAAGCCACAACAACCTTCGAGAAACTCGCAAACATTGCCCAGCCAGGAATCATAAAATTGAGGGCTCTTAGAAAAGCCGTGATTTCATCCCGATGGCGCGGAGACCTGGTCCACTCATTAAAGATAGCAGATGAAGCCCAAAACTATTCAAATCTTGACCGCTTGGAGTATGCACGTATTCGCATGCATAAGGGAGTAATTACTGCTCTTCGAGGAGACATGCAAGAAGGTCTAAAAGATCTAGAAGCTGCCCAGCAGATTTTCGAAGAAGAATATTCACTTTTGGACCTTACCAATGTCTTGACTGAAGCAGCTAATTTCTACGTAAGTGACTTTCAGGTAGAAAGCGCATTGCGGGCTGCAATTCGTGCATTAGCACTTTGTGAAGATTCAAAAGATTTTCTTCAACAAATAGATACTTACTATAATGTTGGCACTGTCTTCTTTAATTGTACTCTGTATCAGGAAGCGTTGGAAACCTATAAGAAAGCAATTAATATAGGAAAAATGATTGGCAATTACAACCGAATGGCATGGACCTATATTTACTCAGGAGCCCTCTATGCAAGCATCGGTAACTTGACGAAAGCAGTTTCTGAAACTTTAAGAGGAAAAGAGCTCGCTGAGAAGACCGATGCATCTTACAGCCAAAGTATGGTATACGCAAACCTCACTATGCATTACTCAAGACTAGATGATTTGGAGCATGCTCAAGAGTACTTCGAAAAATTCATGAAATTTTACTCACAAATAAGCCTCTCAGGAAGCAAAGTTGCAAAAACGGGAGGATTAAGGGCGCAGGCAATCTTTTTCGCCGCCAAAGGCCAATACAAAGAAGCTTACCGGCTTTTCGAAGAATGCCTTGAACTGCAGAAAGGAACAGTCTTTCACCGCTTGTTTGAAACAATAGCTACAACTGAATACGTTTGGGCGCTCGGCAAAGAAGGAAAGAAAGAAGAAGCAGAAAAACGGATGACTCAGGTTAAGAGAGCATACGAAGAAGTGGATCAAAAACTTGAAGAACTGACAGTCCGAGCCGACCTTCTTGCCCCAAAAAAAACTAAAGTCAACGAGGAATTCGAATTAAGACTGGACATTGAAAACATAACAAAAAAACCAATTAAAATCGTAAGAATAGAAAATTTGATTCCACCCGAATTCAAAACAACTAATCTACTAATTCAGTACAAGATCGTGGATTCCGCTATTGACATGAACAAAAACAAACTTGTCTCTTACAGCGCCAAACCAATCAAACTGTCCTTGAAAGCCACTAGCCCCGGGATGTTTAACTTCAACCCAAGAATAATTTATGCGGACAAAGTAGGCAAAAACAAGACATGTATACCGAAACCCATCAAAATGAATGTTGAACCATTGGACTCTGCGCTCCCGAAAGAGATTGCCGGATCGCCTGATGAGAACAAATTTGAATTTAAGAACTCTGCTGCTGAGGTTGCCTTTAATTTTCTTGCTACAGCGTTTGTCGAAGATTATATGCGGCGCAGGCTTCCAATGGAATGGTCCGGCTGGAGAACACTGATGGAGATAACGAAAGGCGGTCGAATTTCGAAACGCAGTGTCTACGGTAATGGAAGTTACCGAGGGTACGCAATTGCTGAGCTGGACCGTCGCGGATTAATTGAAACTCGAATATTTCCTAAAGAAAGGGGTCGTGGAGGAAGAATCCTAAAGGCACGCGTTTTCTATGATAAAGAGATCGTAAAACGGAGCATTGAAGAAAGAGTAATGAAAGTTGGGAAAAATAGATAACTTTGTTTTAAAGCTATAATCCTATTTTGAGATAAAATTTAGATTATCATGAGTTTTAAAGACAAAAAAAACATGTTTTTAACCATAATCCCTATGATATAGTCATTTTTTCCATTTAAACCTAATTTCATCGTTTATTAGCTGTGCAAAAATGACTAATTAATTTTCCCGTCATATATGAAGCACGCGAACAACAAGGAGGTTATTGATTGGCAAGAGTAGAATCGTCAATCGAAATCAATGCGTTACCACAAAATGTCTGGCCATTGATCACATGGGATAGAGTCCCACAATGGTACGACTCAATCAAAAAGGTAATATGGACTTCTAAAGGAACAATGGAAGTCGGCGCAACTGTTCATGTACTCAGTGACATAGCTGGGGTTACAGGAGAATGGGATGCTGAGATAACAGAGTACGTAGACAACGAAAGCGTTTCCTGGCGAACCACCAGTGGAAATCCAACGATAATCTACCATGCAAGTGTTGCGCCTTCAAAAACTGGAGCAAAGTTAACCACTGCCTTTGACTACGAATTGCCTTACTCGATTCTAGGCAAAATAATCGACAAATTGCGAGTCCACAAAACCCTTGAAAAAGAATCAGAAAGAGCGCTGCAGCGAATGAAAAACGCAGCAGAAAATCGATGAGCTTGAAAGAGATTAGGAAAATTGATCGAATTAAGTTAGGAAGCTGGAGGTGAAAAGTTGAAAAGAAAACTACTAATTTCGGTCGTCTTCATTCTATCCGCAATTTTTCTTATTTCTCCAGTTTTTGCTTGCACAAACTCAGATTCAAGTCCAAGCAGAGTAGAATGGTATTATGGCGGATCAGCCACAATCAATTTGCCAACGGATCCAACCTTGCTCACTAATTACCCTCCGTCGGCAACAATGATGAGAATCGGTATCACACACGTCGAGTTTTCTACGAGTGGAATAAACAAATGCGCCCTCCTCATTGAACTGTACATGTTCGATAACCCAACC
>DATIXS010000081.1:0-2276 GCA_035518335.1 Candidatus Acidiferrum sp. | reverse complement strand
TAGATTCAATTATGGATTCAGACATTGTCATTATTTGCCCTAGTAATCCAATTGTTAGCATTGGCACTATTCTATCAGTGGATGGAATAAGAGATGCTTTAAGGAAGACAAGGAGTAAAGTAGTAGGGATTAGCCCCATTGTTGCTGGCGCCCCGATTAAGGGTCCTGCAGATAAAATGTTGCGTGGTTTAGGTTTTGAGGTTTCAGCTTTTGGCGTCGCCAGAATTTACGCTGATTTTCTGGATACTTTTGTCATCGATGATCTGGATAGCGCTGAGAGGAGTGATATAGAGAAACTTGGCATTAGAGTAAAAGTAACAAACACAGTTATGAAGACTTTGGAAAATAAAATTCAGTTGGCCAAAGTCGTTCTAGAAGAGTAAAGAAAAAGCAAATATATAGACTAAATAAGTGGCTATATACTATTTGGACTGGCTAAATAAGCTAGAAAAATGCTTTTTTTATCCGAGAGCGCCATGCAAAAGAAGAAAACAAAAAATCAACGTGCAAAAAACGAGTCACCATGGTACTTCAACCATGTTTAATGCATGGAAACATCAAGAGTTTTAGAGTAGGGAAAATTGTGAAGGGAAATAATAGTGAAAAAAGGAAAATAGAAGCCGAAAAAGCCGATCTCTTGGACTGGTTATTGGCAATTGATGCATCATTAACATAATGTGTCATTAAACGGTGTCGCTATGAAGAGAGACAGTTGTTTTCAAGGTAGAGAGTATTACGTTTTTAAGAAGAAGGGTTATATTTTCAAATTCATTCAATAGTAATACAGTGATCAGAAATTGGAAAGAAAGAGTTACGATTGGTTTGAGCAACGCCGCAAAACAAGAGGATTAGAGCTCGCACATGATCAAATAGCCAAAGCTTTCGATACCGTAACTTGGCTACATAAAGCAACCAAAAGCTTTGCAGAGAAAAATTTTCTGGAAACTCAAAAATACATCGACAATTTGTATAAAACTGAAGAAGGCGTTGATTCACTTCGAACAGACGTTTTCATGGAGTTATCCAAAGGTGCAGCTTTAGTAGCAGATTATCGAGAAGATCTTTTGCATCTCGTTAAGCGGCTAGACACGTTGGCCGATCACACGAAAGATGCTGCAAGATGCCTCGAAATGCTTTCCGGAGCAGATATTCCACAGGAACTTAGCGACAAAACAGTTTTCATGACCGGAAAACTTGTCGATACAGCTCAAACATTACAAAGCAGCATAGAAAAAATCTCGTCTAACCCAACAGAAGCAATCAAAGAAGCAAAACAAGTCGGCGACATAGAACACGCAATTGATGTCGAATACTTGAAAACTAAAAGCTTATTCGTAAAATATGGAGCAAACATAAACTGCGGAGCCATGGTAATATTTGATGACCTTATAGAATTCATTGAGCAAGCAGCAGACATGTGCGCAGACACAGCAGACTATATCATGATACTCTCAAGTAGAGAATAGAAGAACCTCCTTTTTTTAACAAACATTCAATTCTAATTTACTGAGGCTGAATTACTCTTTGTTGCTTTTTTGCAAAGTTGTTTAGAGCTGTTGGAATTTGAGAGGCTTTATATCCACTTACATGTGAGGGTTCTATTAAGGAAGGAAATTGTGTAAGAACAAGCTGTCGCTAATTGTTCTCATATCCACAATTCTTTTAGCATTAAACTTCATGTCGACCTCCTCAGCCAGCAACGATAGTTCAAGCAACAACTGGACAATGTTCCGCAACAACCCAAACCATACTGGCTACACAAGCACTAATAGTTCAGCCAATTCTGCTAAATTGTTGTGGACTTATACGACGAATGGTTCCGTTTGGTCGTCCCCTGCAGTGGTCAACGGCAGCCTTTTTGTAGGTTCCAAAGACGGCTACATTTACTGTCTAAACTCCTCCAACGGCAAATTGTTATGGAAGTTTGGACCCGCCTACGATGAAGTAAACGGATCACCAGCAGTGGACAATGGACGAGTATATGTAAGTGCGTATGACGGCTTTCTTTACTGCTATGACATTTCTACTGGGCAGCCTATTTGGATAAAATGGGTGGGGGGTTACGTATTTTCTTCGCCTGTAGTTGCAGATGGAAGAGTCTATGTTGGTTCAGGAAAGAAAGATTTGATTTGTTTTAACGCAACTGATGGAAGCTTAATATGGCTTTTCCAGACCGAGGATATTGTGCAGTCCTCGCCTGCCGTTTCTAACGGGATAGTTTATTGTGCCACAGGCGCTTTTGCCGTTTACGCAATAAACGCCTCGACAGGAAAAGA
>DATIXS010000080.1:0-3316 GCA_035518335.1 Candidatus Acidiferrum sp. | reverse complement strand
CTGTCCTGAAGCCAAAACAACAAAAATGGTAATTGAAACATTACTAAGTAACCAACCAAAATCCTATGCTGTTGAAGTCAGCCATAAAATTGAGGTTCCAATAGGAACTGGATTCGGGACAAGCGCTGGTGGAGCATTAACTGCAGGATTAGCCATCAAAGAAGCATTAAATTTGCCTTTAACATACAATCAAATCGGCAAAATAGCGCATGTAGCAGAAATCAAATGCCAAACAGGATTAGGAACAGTAAGCTCATTAACATCTATTGGCGGATGTGTACTTGTTGTTGAACCAGGAGCGCCAGGCACTTGTCAACTCGACCGCATACCAATAACCCAAGACTACGTTATTGTAGCTGGTTTTACTCGATCAAGCGTTCCAAATAAAACAGTTTTAGCAGACTCTGAAAAGAGAAAACTGATAAACTCTTATGGCAAAAAAACCTTAGAGTCAATTCTTGCTAAGCCCAGCCTGGAAAATTTTCTGGACTGCTGTTGGCAATTTTCCGAAAAGGCAGGTTTTGAAACTCAGACCGTTCGGCAACTAGTCAAGTTGGCTAAGAAAGCTGGCGCAGTCGGTGCAGCGCAGAATATGATAGGCGAAGCAGTACATGCTCTTGTGCTTAAAGAAAATGCGGATCAGGTAGCAGAAGCTTTTAAGCAAGTTTTGCCCTCTGAAAAAGTATTCGTGAGCAAAATTGATTTTCAGGGCGCTAGGCTGGTAGGTCATGAAGAAATACAATAAAGTTGCAGTTGGTGGAACTTTTGATGAGCTTCATATGGGACATAAAGCCCTAATAAGTAAAGCTTTTGAAGTCGGCGAAAAAATTGTTATCGGATTGTCCTCCGATGAATTTGTTTCAAAAATGAGCAAAACTCACAAAACCGCAAGCTATTCCGAGCGGTTTAAAGAACTTTACACTTACTTAGAAAACGCCGGTTTAGCGAATAGAGCAGAAATTGTTCCATTAAAAGACCCTTACGGTCTTACAATTTCGGGCAAAGACCTTGACGCGTTAGTTGTTAGTAAAGAGACAAAATCTATTGCTGAGAAAATCAATGAGGTACGGAATAAAGCGGGTCTCAAGCGGCTAAAAATTGTAACGGTTGATATGGTTCAAGCGGAAAATAGTATTCCAATATCCACAACACGGATTAGAAAGGGCGAAATTGATCGAAATGGCCACATGATGAAAATCACTCAAAAGCAGTGATAAGTTGCCTCTATAATATTTCCCCTATAATGCTGATAGGTTTACTAATTACCGATAACAATTCTTCCAGTTTCTCTTTCTCTACCGTAGCAAGAACAACAGTGGCTGGACCAGCTGACTTGTTAAGATCAACTTTTTGCATTTCGGATAGTCTTAATTGTCTGCCAACACCGTACGCCATCATTCTGGCCTCGTCAGCGATGCCCAAAGTTCCAACAGCAACAATATCATGAACGTATTTCTTCTGAGAAAGCTGCATAATATTTTTGAGTTCGGCAATTTCGCCTTTTGCCTCTGACGAGATTACTTCATCGCCAACTTTAGGCTTGCCTACGGCAATTATTATATCGCCTGGAACAGTTTTTCCAATCCTTAATTCGTCTTCATTTGCAAAGCCGACTACAGTTAATCCGGCGCCTGTTTGCACCGTTTCAAAGTTGTCCTCAGTATTTGCCAAGATTACTTGGTTTGGATCAAGACCAATACTTCTTGCTTCATGGCTAATGCCCTCTATTATCTGGTTCCCTGTAGGTTCTTTCTCAACACCTAACGTGACTGATAAAAGCAGAGGAAAAGCACCAGTAGCAGTCACATCCATCAACGCAACTCTTGCAAGAAACTTTCCTAATACGCGTCCTTCAACTTTGACTTCATCCATTATTTTCGAACCGACAGCTCCTGATGAGGTTGACCCAGTGACGATAGCATGACCCGTTGGAACCTTGAGGATCGAAACGTCGCCTCTTCTAGTGTAAGTTATTTGGGAAGGTTTTACTTGAAAAATTGTAGGACGCAGCATTGTTCCAGCGTTTTCCACGAGGTGCAAGTAAATAGTTAATGCTTGACGCATAACTTCTGACCTGCTTAAACCATGTTTTTTTGCTAGGTTATCGATGTCTGACGCTATCTTTTCGGGTAAACGGACGTTTATGATTTCCATCCTTAACCACTCGTAACACAATGTTATGCACAAATCTCTTATGCTTTACTTTAAGAAATGCCCACAATGGTCCGTTTTTACTTGAAAACTATTAGCATTTTGAGCATAGAGGCGCCATTTTTGCGAAAAATTTATTTCAAAGCGATTTAGCGCAAGTGTTATATGCATCATCCAAACATCCAATTAAAAATAATGAAGGATTACCGATGAACAAGAAAATTTTGGCTTTAAGTCTCGTTTTATTATTAACTACCCTATATTTATCGTCAGTTTCATTCGCACCAGTAAAAGCTCAGGGAAACGGTTGGATAACCAGTTACAAAATTTATGATTATACCACAAAAGGTCTTCTCGTCAACTATGATTCAAGCACGGGCTTGAATCAGACGCTTGGAGCGATAAGCCCTGGCCAACAAATCTATTGTACGTTCACTGTTAACGTTTTTACTGGCGGATCTGGCGACCTTTCGCTTTCAACAAGCATGCAGCAGCTGTTACAAGGCCAATACTGGCAACTCGTAAGCCAAAACTATAGTCTAGGTAGTGTCTTTAATCCAAATTCAAATCATGCCCAATTCAATTGGGTTCAAGGAACCTTCACCATGACGGTTTATGGAATCGTTCCAACGCCCTCCTCCACTACAGGACAAGCGCCGGTATACGTTGTCTCTTTGTACGGCCCAGATGGAAGCTTGCTCGCCCAAATTACGGCATACTCAACCAGTGCTGGCTTGGCTGCATTCGAAACGCTTCTCAGTCAAAAGAATGCAAATCTGAACTCCCTTATCTCCTCTGGAGTTAATTCAGGGTACATTCAACTTTATACGAGCGTTCTAAATGAGTCTCAAGCCGTAGCCAATGCAGGAGATGTTACAGACGCCACCGCTATGCTAAACAATCTAAATTCATCTAATGCGCCACCCAGCTCAGCTTCGCAAGAGCTGTTTCTACCTTTGATTGTTGTTGTCGCGGTTGTTGCAGTTATATTCGCATTCTTATGGTTCAGGGTAAGAGGTAAAGTTAGCTACTTCCAGCTTGTCGTTGAAGACCAAATCAAAGACCTAGAAGGCTTAACATTGCGCATCTCAAAAATCGACAGGGCAATGTCAGCGAACTTAGAATCAGTTAAAGACAGACTTAAACGACTAGTCGGGATGTGATA
>DATIXS010000079.1:0-4247 GCA_035518335.1 Candidatus Acidiferrum sp. | reverse complement strand
AAATACGTCACCGCAGCAGGAGCAAAAGCAAGCGACAAACTGATTCTCACCAAAAGCGCAGGCATCGAAGGCACAGCCATATTAGCAACCGATCGAGAAAAGCAGTTGAGAAACGTCTTTAATGCAACAATTCTTGATAGCGCCAAAAACTTCTATAATCAAATTAGCGTGGTTAAAGATGCATTAACTGCTTACAAGGTAAGTGGAGTAAATGCCATGCATGACCCTACAGAGGGTGGGATCTTGAACGGTATTCACGAAATGGCGGATGCCGCAGGCTTAGGTGTCAGAGTCTTTGAAGAGAAGATAACTGTTGAACCTGAAACTGCTAAAATTTGCCGTTACTATGAGATTGATCCATTACAATTGATAAGTTCTGGCGCACTTCTTATTGCCGCTGAGCCAAAAGCTGCAGATAAAATTGTTGATGCTTTGTGCCGAGAACACATTTACGCTGACGTCATTGGTGAATTTAACCAGAATCTAAACAAACGCATACTTATGCACAAAGATGACTCTGTGGAGATGCTGCCAAGACCAATGTCAGACCAGATTTGGATAGCATTGTCACGTTGAAAAACCGTAATTAAACAACCTTTATTTCATGAATAATTACTAAACCCTAAAAAGTGGTTGAACGCTGCCCCGCCGACAAAAGATCTCTGAATTCTGGATTGGTTTCGCCATATTTCTCTTGAATTGCTCGGTTTATGCGTGACCAATCATCAATTGCTAAAGGCCAAGTTTTACTCGGTATAACTTGTTTTGTAATGTATTCTTTGATTGCTGGTATTCTTTTGATTATTTGATTATGCCAATCTACATCAATTAATCCGCCGCGACGTAGGTATTGCAAACTCTGAAAAACCCTGTCTTTTTCTATAGCGTAGTTTAGGCTTCCTGTCAAATCCTGAATTAGAGAATTAAAAGAAATTTCGTTCTCTGGACGCAAACATATGACAGCAGCTGTATCTTGAACCAACCGTGCGCTCCTGCTCAAATAGAAAGATTTTCTTTTCGGAACTAGTGTCTGCTCAATCCTGTAAGCGTGCCGTTTATAGAACCATTTCTTGACAACTTCAGCCAAAAACAAGTATGTAACAACCATCAGCATCAATAAAACGTAGAACAACGGTGGAAGAGGAACAAACTTAAACACATGACCTATCGGTGTATAAGGTATTATTAATGCCGCAGCAACAACTGACAGACTACTGATTGCCAAATATTTGCCAATTCGGCTCTTCCAAAACGGCGATTGCCTTGTTCTAATTACAAAAACTACGAGTGTTTGAGTACAAAGGGATTCCACGAACCAAGCCGTCTGGAATTGTGATTGCTGAAAAAGCGTTGCCAATGGAATGCCTGAAGCTGAAACACCTAGCGGAACACCAAAAACAAAGACCATTATGAAAAATGTTGCATAATCGAAAATGGAGCTGATAGGACCTTCCACCACCATGAAATTTCTGATAAATGATATATCCCATCTCTTGGGGCGTTCTAAATATTCTTCATCCACATTGTCAGTTGCAATTGTTGTTTGAGATAGAGTGTAGAGAAGGTTGTTTAACAATATCTGAATGGATAACATGGGTAAGAAGGGCAAAAATAACGCTGCCCCCGCTACGCTAAACATGTTGCCAAAGTTTGAGCTTATGCCCATCATTACATACTTCATTGTATTGCCAAAGGTTTTTCTGCCCTCGGTGACACCTTGCGCCAATACTGTCAAATCATTTTCCAGTAAAATAATGTCAGCAGCTTCTTTTGCAACATCCACTGCGTTATTAACAGAAACGCCAACATCAGAAGTTTTTAGGGAGGGCGCATCATTGATTCCGTCACCCATGAAGCCGACTACGTGTCCGTTATCTTTTAGCAAATTAATTATTCGGTCTTTTTGAACAGGAGTTACCCGAGCAAATACGTTAGCTTCTTCGACAACTCGAGCCAATGCATCATCCGGCATTTGAAGCATTTCACTGCCAAGAACAACTCCTTTGATTTCGAAGCCCAGTTGCTCACACACTTTTCTAGTTACTAGCTCATTGTCTCCAGTTAAGATTTTTAGTTCTATTCCTTCTTTCGCTAAAAGCGCTATCGATTCCTTAGATGTCTGTTTTGGTGGATCGAGAAAAGCGGTAAAACCGAGAAAAACCATCTCAGTTTCATCATTAACAGAATAAACCGATTTCTCTTCTCTGAGTTTTTTGTATGCGACCCCCAAAACTCTTAATCCCTCAGCACTTAGGTCAAAATATTTTTGCTCAATTTTCTTTCGAGCTTCATCACTAAGATCATGAATGAGCCCACCTAGTTCGTAATATGTTGACACTCTTAGAATTTCTTCAGGCGCGCCTTTAGCGATAAAAAATCTCTGCCGGTCTCTCTCAACTACGACTGAAACTCTTCTCCGCACGAAATCGAATGGAACTTCATCGATTTTCTGATATCCTTCAAGATTGATTTCTTTATGAATAAGAATTGCTTCATCGAGGGGGCTTTTCAATCCAGTTTGATAATAACTATTTAAATAAGAATACTGCAGCACTTTGTCGTCGTCTTCACCATCGACATCCACATGCATTACAAGAGATATTCGATTTTCAGTAAGGGTTCCAGTTTTGTCTGTACACAAGACGTTCATGCTGCCGAAGTTTTCGATTGAAGGTAAATGTTTGACAATGACGCCTTTTTTTGACATGTTTACGGCGCCTTTGGAAAGATTCATTGTGATAATCATCGGCAAAAGTTCAGGAGTCAAACCGACCGCTAAAGCTGCCGCAAAAAGCAAAGATTCTATTATGCCACGATGAAAAAGCGCAAGAACAATAAAAACAAAAAGAATGAGAACAAAGGTTACTTGCATTATTAGATAGCTGAAACCTTTTACGCCTCGTTCAAATTCGGTTTCAGGCGGTTTTGTAACAAGTTTTTTCGCGATTTTTCCATATTCTGTTAAGCTGCCGGTTTTGATGACAACAGCTATTGCTGTACCGCTTACAGCCGAGGTTCCCATGAACAGATAATTGTTCCAATCAGTAATCGAACCTGACTGGAGATTTATGGACTCTAACTTGTTCGGTGTCTTTTCAACTGGGAAGGATTCCCCAGTAAGAGAACTTTGATTAATAAAAAGATCTTTAGCGCTGATTATTCTTGCATCTGCAGGAGCAATGTCTCCAGCCGACAGATAAATTATGTCACCTGGGACAATCTGTGAAAGCTTAAGCTCCGTCTTTACATTATCACGAAGTACTGTAGCCGTTGTGCTAACTTTTTCTTTAAGTAATTCAGCAGCATTCTCCGCTTTCGATTCTTGATAATGATCAATAATAACGCTGATTAATACAATAATGAATATGATGCTAAAATCTGGAATATCGCCTGTGGCACCTGCAAAAACCGACGCTGCCAAAAGTATAATGATTAAAGGACTCTTGAAATGAAGAAGAAAACTAACTATGGCTGAACGCTTTTGCTTTCTAGCTAATTCGTTAGTGCCATAAATATTTAGCCTTCGTTCTGCTTCTTCAGAACTTAAACCTTTAGGCGAAGTCTCTAAACGTGTCATTAACTCGTCCGCCGGCTGGGTCAACACCTCTTCTGTGTTGACTGGAGGCTGCGCTATTGGGACATTTTCTTTAACTGTGAATATCTCTGGATTTCTATGTTCACCCTCAGCCACGCCGTTCTCCGCCAGTGTTCACTCAACTAGAGCAAAGCCAACCTATCATTACCAGAAATATCATTCTTAAAAACAGTTCCTAAATAGTATCAAACAAAAATTGAGCTAATTGCCAAAAAAAGAAATTTGGTTAATGTGGATAATTGTTTTTATAGTTCTAACTAAGATACACTAACAACAAGAAAGCGGCTAGTGATAACTTATTTGAGGACAGCTATGAAAAAAGCAGCATCAATAGCAACGCGAGCCCTCATTCCCGGTAAGCCTCATCATGCTCAATGGTTAATCACTAGAAAATGCAACTACCGCTGTGCAGGTTGCAACGTCTGGAAAGAACAAGATCCACGCGAACTTGAAACAGACGAAATAAAGAAAGGATTAGATATTCTAAAAAAACTTGGCATAGTCGAACTGGTACTGTCAGGCGGAGAGCCACTATTTAGGGATGACATAGGAGAAATACTTGATTATGCCTCAAAGAGTTTTGTTACAACTGTTTGTGATAACGGAAGTATGGCTGCAAAAAAAATTGATTCGTTACGAAATGTAGATTTTG
>DATIXS010000078.1:0-10017 GCA_035518335.1 Candidatus Acidiferrum sp. | reverse complement strand
TGAACGATTTTGTTACTGGAGCCTTAGAAGCAAAACAGTCTAAATCCGTTATACCGCCTCTTCAGAGATTAGTTGTAGCCGCCCGAAAAAATGATGTACCAGTCATATACAGCAACGACGCCCATTATCCTCAAGACCTTGAGGTTACGCGTAAGTGGGGCAACCACGCTATAAAAGGCACCAAAGGAGCAGAAGTTATCCCCGAGCTTAAGCCTGAAGAAGGAAAGGATTACATTGTTGAAAAGCGAACCTACAGCGGTTTTTTTGAGACTGGCTTAGATTCATTGCTACGAAGCCTCTACAAGGGGCAAGGAGTAAAAACAGTGGTTATCGGCGGCTTACACACTCACTTGTGCGTACGCCATACAGCTGCTGACGCTTTCTTCCGAGGCTACCACATAATAATTGCTAAAGACAGTGTAGAAGCGTTCACCCAAGAGGATCAAGAGCAAGGATTGAAGTACCTAGAAAACGTATACAGCGCAAAAATAATGCTGGTAAATGATATAGTCAAAGAAATAGTTAAGTGAAAAACGTGCCTAAAATTCTGGTATTTGCGGTTAAAAACCAGGTAAAAGTAAGAAAATAATTAAGCAATCGGCATGATTCTCTTCGACTACTTAAGGGACACATTTATAGAAAAATAATCACAAAACAAACGCAGCAATATCTGTTTAGATATTCTTAACCGTTTTTTTAACCTTGTAGTCTTTTCACTTGAAAAAGGAAACGCAAAACAACTCAACTATTTTGTGACACCTTTTGATGATAAATCTTACTGTGTTTATACAATGAGGTAGCACCCGTTAACAGGACGATGAGGCTGCCGATGAAAAGCGGAAAAACAAGCCAGTTACCATACCTCGCGATTTCCGCCTGCCAAGGCCAAGCATATACTTGATTCCACAGCGGCCACGCTCCAATCACTTGATAAGTGAAGCCCAAAGCCGTCACCAGTATTGCCGCACCTTGCTTATTGTCATTGTTTTGCGGTTTAATTCCCTTTACACAGTATGCACTTAGCATTAAGGTTCCAATCAACGTAATTAATAGAAGGATTGGAACAGTAAATCTCCACTCTGGCATGTAAAAGTAGAAAAATCGCCAATCAACATTTGGCCAATCTCCTTCTAATCCAACATACAGATTAGGCATAACAAACCATAAATCTGCCACCCCGAAAAAAACTAGCCATAAACCAATGGACAGCAAATGCCGTTTGACAGAATTGACCATGACATAAACGAAATTTCTTTGTGAGTAAGCGTCTCCCATGCGCGTTAGCTCTTTAAAGTTGAGTGGTGGGCCCGACCGGATTTGAACTGGTGACCAACAGATATCTCCTCTGTGATTCCACAGATTATGAGTCTGGCGCTCTACCTAGCTGAGCTACGGGCCCACTTTCTTCTGCTCTTAATATTGCTGTTCCAAACAACATTTAAACATTTTCCGCATACGACTAGACAAGCTGAGGGATCAACGCTGTGTTCTTTCCCAATGAAACAGGTATTCTTGAGCGTAGCCAGCGTACTGTCCAAAGTAGCTTCTGCCAAAAGCGCTGACCTTTTCGTACTCGCCGTTTGTCAAAGAATCATGACTGGAAAGTTTTTTCACGAATGGTTCTGGAAGCTGGTCCGCGTAATGGTTTAGCACTATCCGTTTTACCCAAACATCAACAGGAAAAGCCTCCATTTTTTCAAGAGAAAAAATCAGGACACAATCAGCCACTTTCAAACCGACTCCTGGAAACTCAACAAGTGCTTTTCTTGCTTCGAGATAAGGCAAGTTTTTGAAGCTTTCAAGATCAATGTTTTCTTCATAGATTTTTTTTGCGGTTGCCTGAACATACTTCGCTCTATAACCTAATCCGCAGTCCCGAAGCCCGTTCTCGCTTGCCAAGGCCAATTTCTCAACAGTTGGGAACGTGTAAAAATCTAAGCCATCGAAATTTCTTTTTTCGCCAAACTTGATAGAAATTTTCTTTAGCATTAGCTCGATTGCCGCTATGCTTTTGTAGGTTGCGCAGATAAAGCTGATGAGGCATTCCCAAGGAATCTGGCGAACAATTCGCAAACCCTCGAATCGACGCAAAGCCTCTCTAATGTAATTGTCTTTGCCGACGCAGCAGCTAATTTTTCCTAAATCATCATTTAAACCAAAATAATGTCTAACAAAATTTTCGCTTACGCCATCAAACTCTAAGTCAGCGCCACATCGACGGATCTTAAATATGTTATCGCCGACAACGCCATACCACCAATCGCCGTTTTTCTTCCATCTAAAAACTTGTCCACAGCAAAGCGAAAAATCCAAATCGAAAGGCACATTGAGCTGCATAACTGTTATTGCTCCGTAAACATTTCGGGTTTAGGCACATCTTTCGAGAGACCTTTACGCTGGCGCAAATCAGTTATTACCTGCAACATTAATTTTTGAGGAATCTTTTCCCAATGATCGAAAAATGATTGCCAAAAAGCTCTGCCTGAAGTTGCAGACCTTAGCTCTTTTGAGAAGCCGAAGGTTTCAGAAACAGGAATGAAACCACTGATAGCTGTTAAGAGACCTTTCTGCTCAAACAAAGTCACTTTACCGCGCCTACTGGTCAATATTCTTGAAGTTTCACTCGTCAATTCAGATGCAACGGTGATTATTATTTTGTAAACAGGTTCTAACAGGATTGGATGAGCCGTTAGAAATGAACCGAAAATTGCTTTGCCTACTCCACGCATAAATTCAGTTGAATTGAAATCCTCGCTCAGTTGTAAATCAACCAGATTAACCTTCAAATGGCGCACAGGTTCACCGCATAATGGGCCAGCCTTGCAAGCGAATTCAAAACCGCCTATAATAGCTTCCAAAACTTCCTCGGAAAGCGGCTCCGTTTTGCCGCTGCAATCTAAAAGTAGGTTCCGATGCTCATCAATCGATAGAATGCCACCGGACTCTTCAATTTCGCGTCCATCCGAACCAACTTGAATCCAGAAACTATTCTTTTTGTTTGGACTTTTTGCCAAAGCCACGATGCCATTTTTCTCCACAGTTTCCATGTAAACAACTCTTGGCGAAGAAACCTCAACGTCTAAGCCGCAGAGGTTTTTTAGTTGGTTAAGGGAGACTTCTAAATGCAATTCGCCCATGCCGTTGAGCAGGTACTCTCCTGTTCCTTTGTCCACGGAGATTTTTAGGTTCGGATCTTCATTTGCAAGCTTCTCCAATCCTTCAAGCAAAATTGGAATATCTTGGGGTTTTTTGGGCTCAATCGCCACGGTTACAACAGGCTCGGAAATATAGAATATGCCTTCAAATGGAACCATGCTAGCTTTGTGGTCAATGTCAACGAGAGTTTCACCAGCCTTAACTTCATCGGTCAAAACTAAAGAAGCCAAGTTACCTGCTGGAACAGACGCCACTTCTTCGCTAAGCGAACCCATATCGATAGAAACTTTATCAACTACTGTCTCCGTTAAAGCATCTACGAGATGCAGCTTGTCACCCTTCTGAATTTTACCTGAAAATAACCGTCCAGTGGCAACAGTATCGTCGTTCGAATCAGAATGCACGTTTGTTACGCAAAATACAGCTGGTCCAACATCACTACATTCACATAATGCCTTGCCAATTGGAGAGTTAACTTGTCCATCCCAAATCTTCTCGATCCGATGTGACTGCGCGTTTTTAGGATCAGGAACATTTTTGATTACCATTTCAAAAACCGCTTCATAAATAGGCAAAACTTTCTGAAGTTTCAATCCTTCACCTCGTTCATATGCTTTGATTATATCATAAAACTTTAATCCCCTCTTTTTTGCCATGCTCATTGTGAAGCCCCATCCATGAAGTGCTGCGCCAAAAGCAACATTGCCTAACGAACCGCTAACTTTCCATTGGCTTTTGAAAGGCTCTTCACAGTAAAGCTCGATAAGATCATTGAATGTGCTGATTATATGGTCTAGTTTCTTTTGTATTTGCTCTTCGTTCAGATGGAGTTCGGTGATGAGGCGGTCGACTTTGTTGATGAGAAGCACGGGTCGCACACGTTCTTCAAGCGCTTGCCGGGTAACAATTTCTGTTTGAGCCATGATCTCCTCTACAGCATCAACAATCACTACGGCACCGTCGATAACCCTTAGAGCTCTTGTGACTTTGCCTGTGAAATCCACATGCCCAGGAGTGTCAACTAGATTGATTATGTAGGAATTGTCGAAAATTTTGTAGAGCAGAGTGATGTTGGATGTTTTAATTGTTATTTTGCGTTTCTGCTCTTCCTCAAGATAATCAAGTACTCTTGCTTGTCCAGCCATTGTCGTCGAAAGCAAACCCGCACCCGCCAGCAGGGAGTCGGCAAGTGTAGTTTTGCCATGATCAATATGGGCGATTATGCCGATGTTTCGGATAACCTCTTTGCGATTCATAAGCTCTTGAATTTGTGCTATTTGTTTGAATCTCGGCATGAATAATACACAAACAAAATCTCAATATTGTCATCACCCTATTAAAATTTTTAAGTCCGAAAAATCGCTGCAACTGACTAGTTGTTGTAGTGTAGAGGAAACAACAAAGAAATATTAACAATTTTGATTTTCCTTAATATAGCAACAGTATATTCTGAGATATGTCAGCATGTTATGTTTTACCAAACTTTGCAGCCGAGCTGGTTTTTTTTGGAGAGTTGATTTTTGACTCAAATAAAAGTCGCAATAAAACAAGAATTCGACACAATTGATGCAATCATATTCGAAGCAGCCTTAACACTCAACGAGATAGAAACTAGATACAAGCAGAAAGAATACATCAGTTGATGTCACGTCAAAGCTTCTGATATTTGTTTTTTGAGTTTGACGCTCATTGTTGTAATTAGTTGACCGTCTAAATAATCGTTTTCGCAAATTGTGAGTTCGCTTGAGTTTTGAATTTTTATTTCCAGTTCTTCTTTGTAGGTTTTTCCATATTGCTGCCCTTCATACACGAAATTGATCGTTTTGTTATCTTTCCATTCGCCCTTGTGATCGTAAGCTGCTGCCGTATTTGTTAAAGCAAAGAAGTGGAACATTTGTTCGCTTCGATTAAAACCTAAAATGTCAACTTCCTCATATGTACCTAAATCTTCGACGCCCATTTTGACAATGCTTAAGATGCCCCATCCAGCCGCAACCGAAGTAAATTTTCCCAAGCCTTTAACCTTGAAGGTTTTACCCCTAAAAATCAAAGTTCCTTCTAAGTCCCAGTTTCCAATAAAAACTTGCAGTGTCTTGACTTGGTCTGGCAAAGGAAAAATATCGGTAAATGCTGGCTTTTTCATATTTTACCCTTTCTGAACAGCCAGAATGGCACCAAATAAACTTTTTCTTTAAAGTGATCTGCTCTTTTGGACACGAATCCCTTTTGCAATCATTATTTTATTATTGTTTGTACTCTGCCGACTTTGCCGTCAGTGAGTCGCACCTTGATGCCATGAGGATGGGTTGAGCTGTTGGTGAGGATATCCTTCACTACCCCTTCCGTTAATTTACCGCTTCGCTGATCTTGCTTTAGAACAATCTTTACACATATGCCCGATTTGATTTGATTTCTCTGCTGATTAATTGCCATTCCCGGATAAATTCCTCCGCGACTTATAGTACCTTCGCATAAAATAACTAAAAGTCAAAGCCTAAATGACAGCTTCGCATTCACTCCAGATATTAAATTAATAATCTCGCTGACTTAGTAATCAATCCAAGAAGGAACCGACAAGTGAAAGAGCCCATAGTCGTCTCAGTTGACCAACTGATCCAAGAACCTTACGCTTCAGTCCTATGCTTCCCAAACCCCGACAAAACCGAAGTTCAAAGCCGCATTCAAGAACTAAGCAGTCTTGGCATTACGGCCATAGAGTTTTCGGGGACTGCTAACGTCTTCGGCGTTGGAGTTCCAGTTCTTGGAAAGGGTTTTGTAGGAATCGTCGTAATCGCACACCTAAACGGAAAGAGGTTTGCCGTAAAAATTCGCAGGACTGATGCAGACAGAGCTAACTTGCTCCATGAAGCACTTATGTTGTCAAAAGCAAACTCCGCAAATGTTGCTCCGAAGCTGGAGGCGGCAAGCAAAAACTTTCTTGTCATGCAACTCATTGATGGCGACTTGCTCCCTAATTGGCTAAAGAAAACCAGTGATGAAACCGCAGTCAAGGAAGTTTTGGAGCAAGTCTTGGAACAATGTTTCAAGCTCGACCAAATAGGCTTGGATCATGGAGAGCTAAGTAAAGCACCTAAACACTTACTTGTTGACCAAAGCAAAAGAATCTTTATTGTTGATTTTGAGACCGCCAGCATTGAACGGAGGGTAGCAAATGTCACAGCAGTTTGCCAGTATCTTTTTGCAGGCAACAGTAGCGCATCAAAGATTTTAGCGGATATTCTTGGCGAACGAAATAGATTGGATTTTATTGACATATTAAAAAACTACAAGAAAAACAAAAACAGAGAAGCCTTTGAGAAACTATTTAATTTTTGCCTCGCGTAAAAATGGCTTAAGCTAAAATATCCATTAGTCTCTTCTTTTTCATTGCATCTTTTATTTCCGTAGCTATACGTCTGCCCATGTACATGTTCTCACCGTACTTGAGGTAAGCATAAGGCGAAGTTCCAATTCCGACATTGGTTCCCGCAACGATGCGAGCTGAAATTTCGAAAGTGAAAATCTTCAAGTCATCAGTAATTACCGTTTCTAGGCAAAATGGTCCGATGATTCCGGGTGGAGCAAGCTCTTTAGCTTTCTTCTGAACGGCATCACCCATACGCATCATTTCAGGCAACAGAGATTCACGAAGCACTATAGGGAAGTTACCGACGACAGTGTAGGTCGGATTTATCTCTATTTCTAGCTGTTCGGCCGCTGGGATTTTGCCTATCGAGTCTACGGCTGACTCGTAGCGCCTATCCATAGCTAGTAACTCTACATCATCGTTTATGATTGAGCTAAAGTAGCTTGGGTAAACATTTACGCCTAAAGCATACTCTTGCAGATGAATTTGGGGCAAATCCTCTTCTGTTAGCAAACTACGTTTCACTAATTCACTGAATTTTTTGTAGAAAGCTTTAGGTGAGTTTGCCAGGAAGTAGCCTCTGCCGCCTTTGGCTCCAGGCAGTTTGGCGATAACTAAACGGTCGATGTCTTCGGGTGTTTTGAATGTTGCGGGTAAACGCAGCCCTGCTTGTCTTAACCATTCTTCCTGCGATTTGCGGTTTGCTTCCCAATGGAGCAATTGACGGTTTCCAAACATGGGCACCAAAAGACTGCCGGTCAATTCTTCGGTGCTCAAGTAAGCTGTGAATGAGCCGTGGGGAATCAATATGACGTTTAATTTGCGCAATCTTTCTTGCAGTTTCTCGTTTAAGAGTTCAGTGAAGTTTTTGACTATGATCAAATCGTCAACCAGCGGGTATTTCTTGTACAAAATTGCGTCTTTTTCTTTGCAAATACACACTGTTCGAAGGCCTTCTTCCTTGGCGCCTTTGAAAATGTTGAGTGAACTGTGGGAACCTAATGTGCCTATGGCTATTTTTTTCTGGTCATATTTTTCGACTATTTGGCTGATGTCCTTGTTAGTTATCACGTTACCACTTCCGCAAGCCTACCTTCTTTTACTGCACGCTTTACTTCCATTGCTACACGTCGGCCTGGACCAACTTCTATGCCATACTTGTATTTCATGTAAGGCGAAGTAGGCTCAACACAGGGGCATCCTGGTACGCGAGGGCTGACATCGAAAACGTAGAACTCTAAATCTTTTGTTACAGCACCCTGCAACGCGAATAAACCGATCATTCCTGGTGGATACTCTTTTTTGCAAGTGTTAACGAATTTTTCCGCTGCGTCAAATATTTTTTCAATTTGGCTCTCACGCATGGTTGCTCCCATGTGGCCGATCTCTATGTTTTGGGTTGGAATGTTTAGTTCTAGCTGTTCTTGGGCAGGAAGATCCAAGATGCCGTCAAGGTCAGTTTGAATGCGTCTGTCAAAACCTAAAAGATCGATGTCGTTAGTTAAGGGTGACCAGAACAGGTTAGCGTTGAATTTGGCTCCGATAACATATTCTTCTATTACAGAGTTTTTCAGGGCTTCAGCAGTTATTATGCCTTGTTTTATTCTTTTTTGCGCTGTTTTTTCGTACTCTTCGGGGGATGAAGCATAGAAAAAGGCTCGTTCAATTGCTCGTTCTTTTTCTGGAACTTTCACAATAGCCAAACGGTCGATTTCGCTAGGTAACTTGAACGTTTTCGGGGTTGCTATCCCAGCTTTCTGAAGCAAATACAACTGGTTTCTCGGGGTATTACGCTCTTCCGTTCGCAGCATTGAACGATTACCCATCAATGGCACAGCAAAATGGTTCTCTATCGCCTCATAGCCAGCATAAACCGAAAACGAACGATTCGGCACAAAAACGGTGTTCAAATCGACGAGTTTTTTTACATTTTCCTCATTTGTAATCTCTGAGAAATTATCAAGCATAAGCACATGGTCAAAAACGTTTTTGTAGTATTTGGTGTAAGTTTTATCTCTACCCTTCTGGCAAACGACTACGGTTTCTAAGCCTTCTTGTTTTGCGCCTGAAGCAATCTCAAGTGCAGAGTGGGAACCTAAGACGCCTATTCGAATTTCTTTAGAGTTGTATTTCTTTATTATTTGCTTAATGTTGCTCATCATCGTCATTCCTTCATGTAATCCTTATACTTGGTAATAACATCTGCAAGCAAAGGTGCATTAAATAACTTATGACAAGTCAACTCATTTGCAGCTGCCATGTACATTTCACTGATGATTATCTTAAGTTTAGGATCTAATTTAGGCGGCTGGGACTTGCAGAGTGACTTCCAGTCTTGAATGCCTTTGGCTTCGCCCTCTTTTTTCGCTTGCTCCAAATCGGCATACCAACTTGTTTTCTTATAAAATTGTCTTGCAATTTCTTTGCTGACATGAATACCGTTGTAAGTGAACCTGCATTCGTCAAGGGTGCCCACCACATCAACTATCATGAGTTTCCTATTATCATCGAAAGCTAACTCGATTTTTCCATCCTCATTCTTTAGCCCTGCTCGTAGAGCCATTTCATTTATGGTTTCATCAGCTTTAAGAAGAACGGCTTTAATCTCTTCGAGTTCTTGATCGCTTAATCCAGCGATTTTCTGTGCTTCCTGCCATGTAATATAACGGTCGGTTTCCTCAAGTTTTGTGCTGACGTCAAATATGGGTTTGGCAAGTTGCTCACCTGGTTTAGGATAGTGATCTAACCCTAAATCCTTAAAGGTTATTTTCCCCTGTTCGAGCCGTTTGAAGACTGATGAACCCTCGGGCAAGCCATTCCTATAGATGATTTCCAATGGAATCAAGCAGTTCTTTAGTTCTGGCGTGTACATGCTGTAATCATGGATTATTTTGCCGTTAGCTACACTTGTTTTGGGTTTGTAAACATTAACCAGACTAACTTCCATTACATTTGTGGGCTGGTTTACTTCTTTGGTTTTGACAGCTTTGCCGTTTACACCCACCAAACCTTGATAGTGCGTCTTAACGCCTTTCTTCTCTAACTGTTCGAAGCAATAAGCACCCATGAGACATAGCGCTGCTCCTTTAGCCCCTATATTTTCAGGCATTTCGCCCCAATCGAAAACGCTATAGCGGTCTGAAAAGTGAAATCGCCCAATACCCATAATTTCCTGGCTTGGCTGTTTTATCACTTCAAGATCTTTCACGCTGCCCAATAATATCATCCCTAGGTCATGCTTAGTTGTAGCAGAATTATTCTATTTAACTTATATCGGTTTAGTTTGGCCATTTGCTCTTCATTTTGATAACCGAATTATTTCTTATGGATTAAAAAAATGATTATTTAAGTTTCTTTACTGATTCGTTGGCGGTTTCAAGTTCTTTTTTCTTTGAAGCTTGATAATTTTTAATAGTTTCAGCTATAGCAATTTCGTCTAAAGCGAAAATCTTTGCGACGGCAATCGCTGCTCCTTCAGGTTCAATAGTTACAAC
>DATIXS010000077.1:0-3074 GCA_035518335.1 Candidatus Acidiferrum sp. | reverse complement strand
ATTAATTATTATGTAGTTTATTCCCAGTTCTGCCGCTTTAGCAGCTTTGTTTTCGTCTTCTTTTCCCTTTATGCTAATTTTGATTGCAGTGCCTGTGCCTTCATTTTTCAATTGGACAATTTTTTTCTCATTTAGTTCTGTTAAAAAGGTTATATTTAATTTGCCAGATTGAGTATTTGCTTGTTCGTCATTGAGAATTACATCGGCATTTTCATGGGCGAGACTGAGTAAATTCTCTTTCTCTTGTTGAGAGGCAGTTTGTTCTATTTCTACCCAGAGTTCCTTCAACTATGCTCACCGAGAATTTTAAGCGCCTGTTCAATGCTGACGCCATCATGGACTATTGCTGAAAGTGCTTTGACGATCAAGGTTGGGTTTTCATGTTGAAACACATTACGTCCAATTGAGAGCCCTGAGGCGCCCGCTTTTAAGGCATCATGTGTGGTTTGAAGGATTTCCTGAGATGTTTTGCATTTGGGTCCTCCTGCTATTACAACAGGGACAGGACAGCTTTCAACAACAGTTTTGAACGTTTCTATGTTACCTGTGAAGTTTGCTTTGATAATGTCTGCCCCTAGTTCAGCGCCAATTCTTGCAGCATGAGCCACAACATCATGGGCATGTTCATTTTGTATTTTTGGTCCTCGTGGATACATCATTGCGAGAAGGGGCATGCCGAACAAGTCGCATTCCTCAGCCACTTTGCCCAAGTTGCTTAGCATTTTATCCTCGTCTTGTGCTCCAATATTAACATGTACTGAAACCGCATCTGCACCTAGGCGAATAGCTTCTTGAACAGAGCACACTTGAACTTTGCTGTCTATTCTCGGACTGAGATTTGACATGCCAGACAACATTACTATGAGACCGGCGTTTCCAACATCAACGTGTTTTGCTATGCCTTTGTGAATAAGTATTGCGTCAGTTTTGCCTTTGAGGAGTTGATTGATTATTTCTTGCATGTTAACTAGTCCCTGAATTGGACCGATTGTCACGCCGTGATCCATGGGAACAATTACTGTGCGGTTATCTGACTGCATGATTCTTCTTAATCGTCGGGTTTTTCCTTGATTCATCTTTTAGTCACCTTTGTTTATTTAGCCGTCCTTAATGAGTTTTTAATTAACATCAAAGCCTTCTCACGTTCATTCCAATCTACAAACAACAGAATACTTGATGTTATGGTTAATATGCCTGAAATGTTAATTCCGTTGAGTCTGAGATCTTCACTAATTTTTCCAATTATGCCATGCGTTGCTTCTAAGCCGACACCGCTTGTTTTGATGAACACCAAGTCCTTCTTAACTGCCATCGCAATGGTTTCTTTGTTGTTCTTTGTGATGTCGTGAATATTGGAAAAAAGAACATCTAGATTATTCTCTTGAGAAACATAAAGGATAATTGAATTTGCATTCATTGACATACCTAATAATAGAGACTGCTCCTTAGTTTTCTCTACCATTTCTTGAATAATTTGAGGGTTTGAAGAGATACCATTTCCTATTACTGTTATTTCGGCAACAGGAAAAGGATGTGCTATTTCTGCATCTAATTCAGATGCTAAAGCACCTGTAATTATCGTGCCTTCTTGGGTTAGGTTACCATGTGCATTGTTGATTACTCTAACATTGATTTTTTTTGGTTTATACTTCAAAGCCTTACTATGGATAAATTTAGCTCCTGAATCAGCAAGGCCAACTAAAGTGTTAACATCAATTTCGCAAAGGCGTTCTGGATTGGAGACGATTTTGGGGTCACCTGACATTATTCCATCCGCATCAGTTACTAAAACGATTTCATCAGCGCCTAAAGCTTCTGCTAAAACAAATGCAGTCGTATCACTTCCACCTCTTCCCAGTGTCGTAATTTTGCCATCTTTGGTTTTACCAAGAAAGCCTGCAACTACTGGAATTACCCCCTTGTCTATAAGAGGCAGTACGCAATCACGAATGTTCTTTTCGCAATCTTTTAGGATTGGGTTAGCATTTTGAAATGCTGAGTCAGTAATTATCGGCCAATTGCTGTCAATTGGGTCAAAGTAGCAGGATTCCGCACCATTTGTTTTCAATGCTGCAGAGAATATCCTTATGCTAGTTCTTTCGCCCATTGAAAGAATGTCATCTAAATCTTTTTTCTCCAATTTCCCCTGAGAAGCATTTTTGGCAGTTGTCATAAGTACGTCAGTTGTTTTGCCCATGGCGGAAACTACGACCGCGATCCGCGTGCCATTTTTTGCTTCATTTATTACAGCAACCACTGCTTTTAAGAGCCTTTCGTGATCCGCTAGACTAGAGCCACCGAATTTGACCACAATTGTTTTGTAAGAGTCAACTTTTTCCATCTTGATGCACCCATGCCGTGCCCAGAACTTTTCCAAAAAAATCGTTTAGTTCTGGGCTTAAGGAAAATAACTATAAAAGTAGTAGTCGAAGCTAAGGAATTGTGATTTGCTGTTTTCTTGGTTGTTTTTGCAATTGGACATTGAAGCTTCGAACCCTTGCTGATTGAGACGTTATCCAGAAAATATAAGCGTTTCGGCGTTTTAGAAATTAACCACAATTATCTTTACAACTAATTTATTGTTTTAGGTATAGTCTTTATCAATTCGACCGTCCTTAAGAAGCGTAGGAAAACTAAATGAAAACCAAAAATGATTGGCAAGAGATCCTCAGCCAATGCAAATCACGCGTAGACAAAAGCATCAGACCATGCACCAAAACCATCTGGGACCCCCAACCTAATTTGGGTATGGGCGCTGGCGGAGATGCTATGAAGCCCGTTGATTTGGCAGCGGAGACAGCTATCATTGACACGATAAAGCACTATGACATTTCGTTTACGCTAATTAGTGAGGAGTCGGGAATCAAAAAATTCGGTGCTAGCCCCGAGAGCTGTTTTGTAACGGTTGATCCAATAGATGGAAGCACCAATTTTATGCATGGCTTGCCATTTTACTGTTGCTCTATAGCAATTTCCTATTTGGCCAACCTTACTGATGTTTACGCTGGCATGGTTGCCGACTTAGTCCACGATGTTACTTACACAGCTTTTAAGGGAAAGGGCGCATACGTAAA
>DATIXS010000076.1:0-2489 GCA_035518335.1 Candidatus Acidiferrum sp. | reverse complement strand
TACGAGATGACCTTCACTGACCAACAGGAATCAAATAACATTATCACTGATCTAGAAACATTAACAGGTTTTGCCAGAGAAGACTTTCATATTTTCCCAGAAGAACGAAGCGCAATTTTTGGCGATTTAGATATCGGCTACACGGTTCCTGGCTATGAAGGAAAAACGTTGAATTTAACCAGTCACCCAGATGGCGTGTTGATTGGTCCAGCCTTAACTTCATCTGAGTTAATTCACACAAGAGCCGACAAAGTCATTGCCATAGAGAAAGGCGCCCTCTTTACAAGATTCATCGAAGAAAACGTACATAACAAACATCACTCTTTGCTAATTTCGTGCGGTGGACAAGCCCCAAGACAAACCCGCAGTTTCATCCGACGCCTACATGACGAGTTGAATTTGCCAGTTTACATTTTGACAGATGGTGACCCATGGGGAATGCACATTGCGCAAGTTATCATTTCAGGTTCAGCAAACGCAGCACACCTAAGAGAACTAAATACTCCTGATGCGGTTTGGAGTGGCGTGTGGGCAAGCGATATAGTTGAATACAAACTGCCAACCGACCCGTTAGATGAAGTTGACATCAAACGACTATACGAGTTGGCCAAAGACCCCAGATATCAAAATGATCCGATCTGGCAAAAAGAAATCAAACTGTTCCTAAAAATAAAAAGAAAGGCCGAGCAGGAAGCTTTCAGCAGATACGGATTAACATACATAGTGGACGAGTATTTGCCTACGAAACTAAAGAATTAAAAAATCGTCCATTCAAAATTTTAGGCGCGTAGTTTAGAAGGGAAAAGAAAAATTGGACGTCGCTTTTTGTGACTGCTTAATTATTGAAGCAAAAAATTATTTTGAACCTACTGGTTCATTTTTCCGCAATTTTCCATTTGAAAAACGCTTAAAATAAGCTTGGAATAAAGAAAGCTCAGAGTTTACAGTCTTTTTGCTTGAAACTTGAGAAACGTTTGACCATGCTTTCGGGAATGAATTGAACTTTGGCTATCTTCAAATTATGTTATCTGACCACCTGATCATGCATTGTAGGTTTAGGAACAGGATAATAATTTGTTGGGGTTGCATGTTTTTAGCTAAGGAGTACTAATAGTTATTGGAGTTTTGGATAATAATGATTAATTCGAATCAAATTCTTTGGCCTGTGGGTTACGAACCGGCGAATTGTCCTGTTCACACCTGCAATGAGATCTCATTGAATTCGCTGCCTGAAGTAGTTTGGGCATGGCTTATACGCGCACAGCTTTGGCCAACCTGGTATCCTAACTCAGCCAACGTCGTTTTTCTCAAAGGCCAACCTCCGAATCTTGCGTTGGGTACGCAATTTCGCTGGAAAACTTTTGGCGTTACAATCAAATCAACGGTGCTTGAATTCGTCCCCTATGAGAGACTTGCTTGGGATGCTCATGGAACGGGTCTAAATGCTTATCATGCTTGGCTTATCGAAAAAACTGAAAATGGTTGCCATGTCCTTACAGAAGAGACACAGCATGGTTTGATTGCTCGCCTTGGAAAGACTTTGAGGCCAAAACGGATGCAGCAAATGCATCAGGTTTGGCTTGAAAGACTTAGAGAAAAAGCTAGTAGCGGGTTGCCGCCAATGACACCGTAGATTTTTCTTCATCGTTGGATTTTTGTTTTTGTCCGCACTCTGGGCAAAATTTTGAAGTGGCTAAAATTTGTGTTTGGCATTTTGGACAAATTTTCAGCAGTAAAGGTTGGTGGAGTGGTGTTCCGCATATGTTGCAGTAGTTAGAGAAAACAGGCACTTGTGATCTACAATTTGGACAATTGATATATTGAGTGTAATTTGGAACAGGCATCATAATAAAAGCTGAAAGAATACTTCACACCAAATTGAATAGTGTTGTTGCTTGCTTTTTTCTCTTTTCGTATTTGTTTATCGGCAAACGTTTGAAAAGTTTTTGCTATCCTGGCTTTTCTGCTTAAGAAAAATAGACAAAACACTTATGCCTTTGATGCACAATACTAATGTCAATTATGTTTAAAGAGAGGAAGATGCACTTTTAGCCCAAAAAAACGAGCCCCAAGAAACGCCAAGAATAGAGGCAGAGGAATAGATTATCCGTTTGAAATCGGAGATGAATTTGAAGTAGATGTTTTAGATATGAGCCCAAATGGAGAAGGAATAGCAAAAATCAAAGGATTTCCTGTCTTTATTGGCAACGCAAAAGCTAATGAGCACGTAAAAGTGAGAATCACCAAAATAGTCAGCGGTTGTGCAGACGCTGAAATAATTGCTCAGTAGAATAAAGATCTGAAAATCATTTCTAAATCTTACTCCTTTTTTTGGAAAAATGATGCGGTCACCAAGTTGCTGACCTGAATAAGGACAAAACTGTTCTTGTACAATTCAAGGTTGATTCAATTCTGAATCTAAGTTTTTTTAATAATAATCTTTGATTTCTTTTGTCAAATCGCGTGTTTTGCCCAGGGTAAATTAGCCT
>DATIXS010000075.1:0-3315 GCA_035518335.1 Candidatus Acidiferrum sp. | reverse complement strand
CCAACATAACATAGCGATTCGTTTGTATGGCCTGGCGTATAGAGTACTTTGATTTTGATGCTGCCGACGTTTAAGATGTCTCCATCGGCTAAATTATGTTCTCCATATTTGAATGGTAATGCGTTGCTGTGACCGATTTCTGCTTCGGTCAGGTTTTGGAGTTCAAGCGAGCCTATAACAAAGTCTTCGTTTCTGTGGGTTTCCAAAACATACTTGATTTTTGTACATTCTTTTTCGGCAAGTTGAGTATATATTTCACAGTCGCGGCGTGGATCAATAACTATCGCTTCATTCTCGTCTGAAAAGTAATAACTGTTATGAGCTAAGCCTTCCGACTTTATTATTTCAAGTTTCATTATATTCGCCAAAACCAAAGTTTTCTGTCAACTATTTTTTTCGTCAAGAGACAAAAATTAGCTGACTCTACAAGTATTACAGATTAGTTAATGATTTATTTCTTTCCGACGTTAAATCTTATAGCCTTCTAATGAAATACATTAATAGGGAAAGACGATGGGTCATACAGCCACATGGAAGGTTCTTGAGGACTTAATGATAGAACTTAGGAAAAAAGGAGTAATGGTGCCTCCTAATGTCCTTAACGATTTAAAAAGCGCTAAACTTATGATCAAAATTTCAGAGTCACAAGGCAGCAAAGGCAACGACGAACAAAAAGTAGAAGAGTACCTTGGAAGCGTCGAATCATCCCTTATAAATGAAGCCCAAAAAATTCTTAGCTCGGAAGCTATTGATAAGTGGCTTAGACGCATAGAAGAAGCTACTTCAGAAACAAGTGAAGAAAAAATTAAGGAAAACGCGTTTATAACTGGGGTTCCTAGAGACCAAAAGTGGGTTAGAATTGAACCGCATGGAAGTTTCACTTCGGCAAGGATAAAACAGATGGTTAAAGAAAACAATCTATCGGTTAATGTTCAAAAGGATGGTCGCATGGTAGTTTACGGCCAATCAGACGATATTAAAGGGTTCCTCAAAAAAATGACGTCGGAAACAAATAAGCAATAATTGCAAATTAGGTTTCCACCATTCAAAATGCCTAACTCAATTCTAATAATGAATATTTTTCAGAAACCGTTCTTCAAAAAGCTCTAAATCATTAGAAAAAGAATTATACTATGGCGTTTATAAAATAAATACAAAATAGTGGTAATTCATGAAATTTGCAGAAATTGCTGTCTTGCTAAGAGAAATTGTCGATAGGTGTCCAGGCTTAGATGGAAGCACTATTTCGTTGATTCCGCAGAAGGCCATGTATCCACTATACAAGGGATATCACATTCACATTAAGGCAAACTTCACAAAGGAAAGTATGAGTGGTCTGAGGAAAATAGTCGAGGGCCACGATTTAGTCATGCAAATAAAAAGTGATTCAGTAGTTGTCTACGAAACAAGATCATAATCAATTTATTTTATAGTAATTTTGTTTCGATATGTTTTTTATGATAAATCGCTAATGCAGTATTGGGACCATTTTGGTAAAACTTGAAGGATTCAAAAAACTTACATTAACAGATCAAGCCCTACAAAGCTGGCTTAAAGTACTGCAAATCAGCAAGCCTCAAGCAGAAATGGTGTCTTTGCAGGATGCCTTAAGCCGTGTTTTAGCTGAGGACTTAATTGCGAAAGATGCTTTGCCTCGTTTTGATAAGTCAGCCATGGATGGGTACGCATTAAAATCCACCGATACAATTGGGACTTCGCAATCAAAACCAGTAGTTTTCCAATTAACTGACAATCAAGAAATAACCAGCAAGCAAGCCAAGCAAGTTTGGACTGGAAACCCTATCCCTAAAGGTGCAAACGCAGTAGTGATGATTGAAAACACCATGAAAATTGATGGAAAATTGGAAGTTTGGAGCCAATTAGCACCTTTAGCGAACATTTCTAAAATAGGCGAAGACATCAAAAAAGATGACATTATTGCCCAAACTGGCACTCGGTTAACTCCTTACCATGTTGGACTAGCTGCTGCATTAGGAATCACACAACTAAAGGTAGCTAAGAAACCAAGAATTGGCATCCTAGCCACAGGAAACGAGCTTGCTGAAGTTGGTGCTGAACTTTCCGGCAGTTTAATCTATGATTCAAATAAGATAATGATCTCTGCTTCTTGTCGGGAACTCGGGGCAGAAACAGTTGATTTTGGCATAGCCAAAGACAATGTTGACGAAATTGCGTTTTTAATTAGAAAAGCTCTGGAAACACAGGATGCTGTAATAACCACTGGTGGTACAAGTGTTGGAGGATTAGACTTGGTGCCAGATGCAGTCAATAAGATTGGAAAACCAGGAGTAATTGTACACGGTGTTGCGCTTAGGCCTGCAATGCCAACGGCTGTTGCTGCTTTAGGCGGTAAACCAGTTTTGATATTGTCCGGCAATCCCGTAGCTGCATTAATTGGTTTTGAAGTTTTTGGTAGACCCATGGTTTGTTCGATGCTTGGAATGACTAAGACCGAGCCAAGACCTATGTTGAAAGCTACTTTGGCAAGAAGAGTTGCTAGTGTTCTTGGAAGAAAAACTTATGTCAGAGTTTATGTAATCTTCAAGGATGGTGAATTCATTGCTGAGCCTGTTAGTGCTAAAGGTTCGGGATCAATTTCTACTATGACTCAGAGCAATGGGTTTGTGATTGTACCTGAAAATCGCGAAGGCGTCAGCGAAGGCGAAACGGTTGTAGTTCATATGTTTGGTAGTTTGAAGGTTGAGAATTAGTGTTCAGGAAACTCATGACTTTTGAAGAGGCACAACAAGCGATTAGAAACCAGTTTAAACCCGTTTTTTTAGGGGAAGAAGAAGCTGTATTGCTTGAAGCTTACAATCGTGTTCTAAACGAAGAAATAGTTTCAACTCTTGATATTCCGCCGTTTAATCGTTCAACTGTTGATGGGTATGCAGTGAAAGCTGAGGATACTTTTGAAGCAGACGAAAATCAACCTGCTACTTTGAGAGTTTCTGGCACAGTAAACATAGGCGAGCAACCAAGGGTCGTTCTAGCCCAAGGTGAAGCGGTTGAAATTGTTACTGGCGCTCCGATTCCTGAAGGAGCAGATGCTGTAGTGATGGTTGAAGATACTGACAGGGAAAGTGATGAACTTCATGTTTTCAGCAATGTGACCGTTAACGAGAATGTCATGAAGAAGGGGTCAGACATAAAAGAAGGCGCCATTGTACTGAAAAGAGGGCAGGTTTTGGGTTCTTCAGAGATAGGTGTTTTAGCTGCTTTGGGTCTAACCAAGGTTAAAGTTTTGAAAATTCCCATAATTGCAGTTTTATCGACAGGCGGCGAAATCATAGA
>DATIXS010000074.1:0-3362 GCA_035518335.1 Candidatus Acidiferrum sp. | reverse complement strand
AGCAAAATTAAAGGAATAATTTGGGCGAAAAGAATAGCGCATACAAAAATTGAAATTACGTAGACAAATTTTATTCTTGGATCTAAATTATGGATAGGAGAGTACACTTTTCTAAACCTTAAGCCATCAAAAACACTCATTTCTATGATTCGCTCTCCCGTGCTTTCAGGATTATTTGTTTGGCTTCGTAAATGTCAATAATATTTTTCGGAAAACCCAAGATGGACAACTTTGTGAAAACCTGGGCTATTTGTGGTAAAACAATTGAGGCCAACTCCAAAAGTGCCGGGTCAGTTAGGATATCTTTTCCAACTCCGTCGGCCACAATCTTGCCTTCCTTCATCAAAACAACTCTAGGATTGCTTTCTGCTACAAACTCAACATCATGCGTGACAATAACCACAGTTTTTCCTTGTGTTTGCATTTGCAAAATAAACTGACGTAGGATTTCCTTTTGTTCATGATCTTGCCCTATTGTCGGTTCATCCAAAATCAATGTTTTCGGATCCCAAGCTAAAACGGAAGCCAACGCCACACGTTTCCGCTCCCCTCCGCTAAGAAGGAAAGGTGATGTTTTTCTATACTGGGTTAATGATAGAAGGTTCAAAGCCCAAGTTACCCGACTTTCAATAACCTCAGCTGCAAACCCAAAATTCTTAAGTGCAAAAGCGATTTCGTCTTCGACTGTTTCACTGAATAACTGATGGTCTGGGTTTTGGAAAACAAATCCAACGTTTCTGGACAAGGCTGCCACACTTGTTTTGGTAGTTTCAACTCCATCCGCACGAACTTTTCCTATTGTGGGTTTCAAAAGACCGTTGAAATGTTTGACTAACGTTGATTTTCCTGCGCCGTTTTGCCCCATAATAGCGACGAATTCCCCATCTTTTATTGTTATTGAAACACCTTTCAAAGCTTCAACTCTATTGGGGTAAGAAAAATGAACGTCTATTGCCTCAATCAACTGGGCTTTAAAGCCTCCAGTATCTCGTCTGCTAATTCATCAGAAGATAAAGGTATAACTTCGCTTATGTTTAAGCCATCTTTTTTCAGCATCTGATATAGCAACGTTGCTTTCGGGATTCCAACGCCGATTAAACGTGTTTCCTCTGAACTGAGGATCTCTCTAGGTTTTCCTTCAAACCGAACTCGCCCTTGGTCCATTACAATAAGATGGTCCGAATATTTTGCAGTTAAGTCTAATCTGTGTTCCACAAGGATAACGGTTATTCCTTGTTTCTTGTTTAAATCGTAAATTACTTCGAAAATCTTTTCAGCGCTTAATGGATCAAGAAAAGATGTCGGTTCATCTAAAACAATGATTTCTGGTTCCATAGCCAGAACAGATGCAATTGCAACTCTCTGCTGTTGGCCTCCGGAAATTTCATGAGGTGACCGTTCGCGCAAATCATAAATGTCTGTTAAGTTTAGTGCCCAATCAACTTTTTTGCGCATTTCTTCTCGAGGGAAACCCATATTCTCCAATCCGAAAGCTACATCTTTCTCGACCGATAAGGCAAATAATTGGTTTTCTGGGTTCTGAAAAACCAAGCCTATATGTTTTGCCATTTCGTAAGTGTGATGATTAAGTGTGTCTAATCCTGCAACAGAGATTTCGCCTTTCATTTCCCCTTGATAGAAATGTGGAACAAGCCCGTTAAAAGTTCGACACAAAGTTGTTTTGCCACAACCACTTGGTCCAGTAATTAAAACAAACTCACCCTTCTCCACATTAATAGAGACATCCAAAATAGAAGGTTTGGAAGCGCCTGGATAAGTGTAGGTGAGGTTTTTTGTCTCAATTATAGCCATTTTTTGTGCCTGCTCACTCTAAGCGTTAGAGTTTTCTCATTTAAGGGTAGCTACGCTTTTTTGGCTATTTTCTTTTTAAAAAGCGAAAGGCACTGTTTGAGTGTTGGTTCTATTTTGCCAATACCACTTACGCCTGCTGCCATTGCATGTCCTCCGCCGACTCCCTGCAACCATTCGCCGAGCGGCGTCGCAATATCTTTCCCTAAATTGACGCCCGTCTCCTCTGTAAATTGGCGAGAGCTACGAAGACTAATTTCAATTTTCCCGTTTTTTGTTCCTGCGACAGCCGATGCATGAGCACCTAAATCAACTAGCGCTTTGGCTCCAGAAGCTTGGTAGGCGCTGACATGAGAAAGCGCAATTATCCAATCGTTAATTCTTATTATTTTGGCTCTTTTGCAAGCTTTCAACTTCGCTAGCCGCTCAGAAGATTCGATGGGTAAGGCAAACAAGGCCAAGGTTTCCTGCACATCTATCCCCGCAGTTACTAATTTAGCGATAATTTGCAGTGTTGCAGCACTTGACAACGCAAAGTGTCGCGTATCAAAAGCAATGCCAATAAATAATGCCTTGGCCTCATTCAGGTCTGGCTTGATTTTTGCCTGCGAAAAAAGTTTGTAAACTATTTCACAGTTGGCTGCAGCTTTCTCATTTATGACACATAGTTTGCATATTTTGGTGGTTTCTGGGTTCGGTGAATGGTGGTCAATAATTATTTTTGGAGCCGGAGATTTCTTTATTATTTCAGCGACTTGATCAAGTTGATCAATAGTATTGGTGTCCAAAAAGACAATGATTTCAGCTGATTCAATGTTAGGTTTTAGATTAACAGTTATTGGCATGTGTTCAAGAAGCACTTTAGAAGGTTTGTTTATGCCTTGTGGGCATCCAATTTCCGTCACAATGTCAGGTTTGAAGCGCTTGAGCAAACATTGCAATGCATAAGCCGAACAGATTGCGTCAGCATCCGCACTTCGGTGACATAACAAAAGAACGAACGCTGCATCAGTTTGATCTAAAATTTTAAGTAGTTTTTGGAAATCATTCATTTTAGTTTTCTCAAATAGTTTTCAATGGATTTATGGGCTTCACTTGTGGCTTCCTTAACCAAAGCCTGTGCATCGATGCCTTTCGCTTCAGAGTTTAAGGTAAGATTTACTTCTACAGTAACACTGCATGGTTTTGACCCTGCAGCTTCGACGCTGATATCTAACCGATCAACCATTTTAGAAGAAACCTTAGAAAGAACGTATTTTCTGGCAGCGTTCTCTGCTGTTGAACATAAAGTTTCTATTTGCTCAGTGGTTAGCTCTGGTATTCCCAGCTCTACCACAAGCTTCACCTTAAGATGAAGGCTGAGAAACGGGACTTAAGTCTTCTTGGAGTTTTGTCTGGGCTTCTTTTATTTGGCTACGCATTCTTTCTTCTTGCCTAGCCAGAACAGTGCTTCTTGTATCCAAAAGCTCTTTTCGCTCAACCAGCTCTTCAGTTACCCTCGGCTTCTCTGCCTTAACCAACAGCGAACCAGCTGCCTTGTAAATCACTGCGTC
>DATIXS010000073.1:0-4269 GCA_035518335.1 Candidatus Acidiferrum sp. | reverse complement strand
TCCCATGGCCTTCAGGACATTCAGCTACGAGAATTATTACGCCTCCGCGCTTAACTGCGTCCAAAGCGTTGTCCAAGGCTTTGTAGGCTTGGTAAAGATTAATGTCTGCTGGATATCCGCTTGCGCTTACAACCAGAATGTCTGCTCGACGTTCAATTGTGATCTTGTACATTTCGTTAACAAGTTTCACAGCCTCAAGGAACGCTATTTCTAAATCGCCTGCGAAGGCTTTCACGATTTCGCCCTTTTTGTTTTGCACAATGTTTAAGATGAAATCTACTTTGGCTAATCTCGCTGCTTCAGTCATGTCTTGATGGACTGGGTTGTCCTCTAAATTACCTGTTCGCGCATTGGCATGCAGTAGCATCGCGTGATTGTGTTTTATGGTTTCTTCACCACAGACTGCTGGCAAAACACTTTTTCTGCCGCCCCCGTATCCTGCATAATAGTGAAAACCAACATCTCCCAAAAGGACCCTTACATCGGCTTCAGCAAAAACACGATTTACGAAAACTTTGTTGCCATGAGTTTTAGTCGTGCCCAAGTTAACTAGATTTGTAGCTCTGCAGTCGTGGCTGACGGTTTTTACCCTTTTAAGAACTTCTTCACCAAGCATTGCGATGGCTTCTTCAGGCCTAACCGATCGATGTGTTCCACAGCCAAAAATAATTGTTATATTATCATCTTTTACCCCAGCCAGATTTAGTTCAGCAAGTACTGGCAAAAGCATCAGTTCGCTGGACGTTTTGCGAGTGGCATCGTCAACAACTATTGCGACTTTGCTTTCTGGCTTAGCTATTTCACTTAAGTGTTTTGAGCCGATTGGAATTGGGTCTTTTAGAGCTCGTTCTACCTCAGCTTTACCGTCGGGTGCGCCTTGGCGTTGAATGGGTTCGATTGTCCCAAGGAGATTTCGGGCTGGAACTCTTACGCATACATCTATTTTTCCGTAGGGAAGCCAAACATCAACCATTAATGGTCACATGCTATTTTACATGTACTCGACGTAAGAAACTATTAAGCCTTGTCAACACAAAAATAAAAAGTTCCACATTCTCAATGCCATTAAATTCTAAAGGTCAACGGGCATTTTGAAACGATAAATAAATCTATACAAAAAGGTTGGGTTTAAGCAGCTTTTGGCTTAACTTTCTCAACTGCACCGCTTAAACTTGACATTTCAGCATTTGCTTTTCTTATCAAGTCACCGATTGTTTCTTTAGTTGGAATTGCTGCGCTTACAGCTAATGCAACAGCTTTTTGATGAGCATTCTGGAGAAGTGGTTTGATTGTGTCTTTGGTCGGGTAAGAGATGCCCATGGCTAAAGCGAAGGCTTCTTGGTTGCTTTGCTCAACGCTTCTTCTTGTTGCGTCAACGTCAATTTTTAGCTGGTCACCAGTAATCATCAAACCATCATCGAAAACCGCCCGCATAGAAATGCCCAACTCAACTGCCTTAATTCCAAGTTTTGAAAGGACACCTGCGAGTTGCTCGTTGATTTCTTCACCTCTACGAACTACAAGTGTATCTTTGCTGACCCAGACACTCCCAGACTCAATCCTAGTAGGTAAACCAACACTGTTTAGCTGGCTTATTATTGGACCAGGAGCTTGACCAGTGTTACCAGCAGGAACAATAACATCCATAGCGGCTTTATCTCCAGACTTAGCGGTTGTTTTCACTTTACCCCGTTCTAGCAACAAGGCAAGTTTGAAGGGGTTGAGGTCTGTAAACAAGTAAACATTTGACCCATCCAAGTATACTTCAAGCTTTTTCAGGTCTGCCTGATTCATCTCTTCAATAGCTAAACGCATCAAAGTATTCTTAAGAACACGCAGGTAAACTTTACCAGCCATACTTTTCTTTAATTCTTGAAGCTGAGAAGCCCGAACCTTTTTCAGGCTAGCGATTCCAATAGATTTGTGTTCTTTCAGTATGCCCTTTATCGCTTCTACTTCGATCGACTTTTCATCTAATACTTGTTGGGACGGCATATTTCTCTTCTCTTTGTTAAGGTTTAATTTTTATTGGCTCACCCATAGATGTCTTGAGAAAAGCGAACTTTACGTTTTTCAAACCACGCTTCAGCTTTCCATCTAAAACACGAAGAACAGCCATTGTGTTATCAACAAGTTCTTCATCTTTCATCTGTTGCGTACCAACTGAAACTTGAATAATCGGTTGATTACGCATTCTGACAACCACGGTTTTACGATGCTTCTTCACCAATGCTGCAATATCTGCGTTAGGAGGAACAGGAATAGGCATTTTTCCTCTTGGACCAAGCACAGGACCAAGAATTCTACCTACAAGCGGCATTAACGGTGCTTCGGAGACAAAAACATCATATTCACTAGCAAGCTTGCGCAGTTCTTTCTTCTTGCCATTTAAGGAATCCAGATCTGCTCGTTCAATAACATGGTCAGCTTGGGCATTTTTTGCTTTTAGCGCAAATTCTCCTGAAGCAATAACACAAACTTTGTTTGGCTTACCAGTGTCATGAGGAAGTTCTACAACCTCTTGGATTTTACCTTCTGGCGCCTTCATGTCGATTTCCATAATGTCTAAGATCAAATCTACTGTCTGGTTGAACTTTTTCTCGCCAGACTTCATTTTTGCCTGTTTAATTGCTTCTGATATCGTCTTGTTGTCTAGGGGCATTTTTAAGCCTCGTGCCAATGAGGGATTGGAAATCGATTATAAAAGTATTCGCTTATCATTATTCAGTACCAAATAGCTGTTCGTAGGTACCAGCGTCAACTTCTTTTTGAACTTCACGGGGATCTTTTCCCTCAACTGTGACGCCTAGGCTAACGCAAGTTCCGAGCATCTCTTTTGTTGCTTTCTTGAGGGTTGGCGACAGAAGTTGAGGTTGCTTAATTTTCGCTATTCTCACCATCTGCTCCATAGATAGGTTGCCTACTTTAACAGTGTTAGGTGTTCCTGAGCCCTTCTCAATTTTTAATTCAGCAACAATTAATGCTGAAGCGGTTGGCGTGCCAACGGAAACTTCGAAGCTTTTATCCTCTGAATCAGCGGTGATTTTTACTGGAACTTTCATTCCAGCATAGTCTTTGGTAAGCTCGTTAATTTTTGTGACAACAGCCATAACGTTTAGACCTAAAGGACCTAAAGCGGGACCTAATGGTGGACCTGCATTGGCTTGTCCTCCGCTCACGAGCAATTCTACTACTTTTTTCTCTCCCATATTATTTCACCAGTTTATTATTTTGCTTTCTCTACTAGTTTTACATAGTCTGAATGTACAGTAATTGGCAAAGTGAATGTTGCCTCAAGCAGTTCGAGGGTGACTTCACCTTTTGCTTTGTCAAGTCTCGTTATTTTGGCGCGCATACCTTTGAACGGTCCACCAGTAATTTCGACAACGTCATCTTCGTTAAGGTCTTCCATAACTGGTTTTCTAACAATGTACCGCTCAATTTCTGCGAAGCTTACGAGTCCAGGAATTCTGGAGCGCACATGCCTTAAGCCTGTGATGGCTTCTTCTACTAGGTGTGGTCCGTCAGCTTCAACAAACACATACCCTTTTAGCGTATCTGGTACAAGAAGAGCTTTAATTGGTATCTTGTTCATGTCAACTTTTGATGCAATCAACCTTGCAACATTGCGTTCTTGGCCTGTCGTTGTTTTAACAACGAAAATTTTTACTTGCCTTTGCTCTTCTTTCTTGTCCATAAAATCAAGATTCCGTCTATGTTGGAGTTGGGCTGGCAGCTGCTGCTGATGGTCCGCCTATTGCGTAGGATAAGAGCTTAATTACGAAGCCTATTAATCCAACAGCACCTATGCCTAGGAGGCTGATTTTTATGGATAGCCAGAGTTCCTCTCTTCCCGGCTTTACAGCTAGTTTCAAGGTTCTTGCTGCTTGTTGTAGCCAAGATTTTATTCCCATACTCATCGCACACCAAGATTTCATTTATGAATAATAAACGTTGCTGTAACTCAGAGTTTAAAAACTACGGTTATTAGGCTTTTAAATCTTCTTGCTTAAGGTTAAACTTTCTTGAAAGGCAACCCTACGTCCCGCAGAGCAGACAACAAATTTGACTTGTCTTCGCTTTTAATTCCTTTCCAATCAAGAACCGCAAGAGAAACCTTCTCAAATGTTTTCGTCCTACATTGCATTAACATTTCCAAATCTATTTTGCAAACAACATGTTTAGGTATCATGTGACCGAAAATAGCTTCTCCGACCAAAGCCATACAGGTAAATTTTCTATTATAATGTGTTCCGCCGATCCCTATAA
>DATIXS010000072.1:0-2677 GCA_035518335.1 Candidatus Acidiferrum sp. | reverse complement strand
AAAACTGGTAATTGAAAACTCAGACTTAATAGTTTACCGCGCGGAAGAAGGATTACATGTACTTCTTGAAGCGCTAATAAGCTGCGGTGTTGCCATGAGCATTGCAGGTAGCAGTCGCCCATGCAGCGGTTCAGAACATTTGTTTAGCCATGCCTTGGACATGATTGATTCACACCACGCGATGCATGGAGAACAATGTGGAGTAGGCTCAATAATGATTGCTTATCTTCACAAGACAAATTGGGAACGGATAAGAAATACCCTCAAGCAGATGGGCGCACCGACAACTGCTAATGAATTAGGTGCAAAAGATACTGATGTAATTAAAGCGCTGGAGTTAGCTTCGAAAATAAGACCTGAACGCTACACAATCCTACATAAATTGAATCTTAACTATGACGCATGCGAAAAAATAGCCAAGGCAACAGGAGTAATAAGTTAACTCGCATTAAAGTCTAAATACGCAATGACTGAATAAGTGCAAATTGGTTTCCTTCAGGGTCTTCTGCAGCAGCTATCCAGCCAACATTGGGGACTTCCTGCTTCGGAGAGATTACTTTGCCACCAAGTTTTTCAATTTTTGCTAAGAAATCGTTAATGGATTCAACGGCAAAATAATTAATGGGTTTAATCCCAGCTTCTTGCTTCTTAAACATGCCGCCGTTTACTCCTGGTCTTTGTGGAACGCCATTTTCATCAACGGGAACAGTTTGTATTAACCAGTAATCTAATGGTGAAGGGTACAGGGTTATTTTCCAATTGAAGACTTGTTCATAAAACTGCTTTAACTTTTCTACATCTTGGGCTGGAATTTCAAAATGAACTAGTGTATGGTCCATTCCGATTTTTCACCTCCCGCAAACAATGAAAACGATGAAGTTTACACTATGATATTGAGCAAGAGAGATTTATCTTTATTCTCACAAGAAACATTGAAAAAGCTATAAAAAAGATTTGTTGTTTGATTGTTTTAAGGGGTGCTGGCTTGTGTTTCTGTGGGAGCTGCTGGTGTTGGTTTTGGTTCAGCTTTGAAGGTCTCGACAAACTTAGTTTCGCACAAATCTGGAATGAATTTTTGAATATCCATTGAAATTCCGCGTTTAGCAATCTGGATGCCTTCTACGTAAAAGGTTTCCTCTGGCATATCAACAGTTAAAGTTTTGTCTTGTATGCATAGTTTAAACTTTTCTTCTTCAACGACTGGTACACGGCGGTGAATAAGCGCGCTGATTTTTTCCTCGTTTTTCTCCAGCTTTTTGGTAACTACGGTTTCATAAATTAGGGTTCTTCCTGCAAGTGGTGGATTAAAGTCCAAAAGTACTCGACCTGCTCCGATCGAGCGCACCGTCGCCATTTTTCCTTGGTATTCAATGCGCCCTCCAACAACTGGGTTAATCTCTTTGGCCAACAATTGTTTGAGCGAAACCCGCTTTATTTTTTCAGGGTCCCTTGGTCCGAAGCCTTTTTCCGCTGAAATCTCAACCGTGCAGGGCTTGCAAAGTTCCATGGTTGTTAAGCTGTCATCTAAGGCTTTAAGTACCCAGCTTTCGCCTATGACAACAAGTTTAGGATCGTATATTTCGCCTTCTTTAAACAAATGCTCTTTTTTGGCAACTTCTTCGTATGTTGTATCGAAAACTTCGTTTGTTTCCTTAACTTTCGATGTATAATTGATTAGAATAAAATCTCCTTTTTGTAGGGACATTTTGAATCATCCTTTATCTTAACGGTCGATGTTTAAGTTTCAAACGCTAATAAAAACTTTGTCTAACTGAAAGCAATTAACACTAGACTCATAGTCGCATTTAAAAACATAATGTCAAAAATTCATTTTATCTTTTCGAATTTATCCATTTTTTCTAATTTTATTTTGATCAGCCGAAAAAAAAGACTTTGACATCAATGTTGAAATAACGCTGCAGACATATTCCGATAAAGCTTTAAATTATGCTTAGGTCAGAGAAATGTATCAAACATCTTAGCATGTATTTGTTTGTGTTTGTGCCGGGGTATCCTAGCCAGGCAGGGAGCAAGCCTGGAGATGTTTGCCAATGGCAACCACCAAGTAGCTTGTGGCCTCTCGGGGCCGCGGGGGTTCAAATCCCCCTCCCGGCGCCAATTTACCAGCATGGGTTGTTTTTGAGCTGCGATCACTTCATCGATAATTAGAGGATCCAGGGTAATTCGTATGTGAGCGACTTCTTTTGCCCCTAAACAGCGTGGGGGAATCACAATTCAAATCAAATGCCTATCTCCAGCTCAGAAGTTGAGGTTTCATTCGGGTAATTTTATAAAGACAGCTTTTGACAGAGAATGCTTCCAATAGAATTTAATAAACAGAAAAAAAGGGAAATCGCGGGAGATTATCTCCACTTGTCATGGGTTCAAATCCCGCGGTCCCACAGCCTTTTAATTTTAGTTTGGATTTTAACTCGGCGAACTTGCATGATATTCTTGGTAAGTCCGGTCCGACTCAGCCTCAACAGTTTTTTTCTGGTAAAATGGGGTTAAAAATCCCCATGGCACAAAATTTTCAGGCATATTCTTGCCCTATTTTGCCATAGTAAGATATAATTTCCGATTATTCTATTTCAAGAATGGAATAATTGGCTAAACACGTCCTAAAAAGAACAAGAGGCAGATAATAAAACAGAAATTTTTATCTTAAGAAAACGCG
>DATIXS010000071.1:0-2935 GCA_035518335.1 Candidatus Acidiferrum sp. | reverse complement strand
ATTTCACAAGTAATATTGTCTTTTAGTTTGGCAACTCTGCTTTTTGCTTTAATTTATAAAGTTATCCCAATAGTAAAAGTGCATTGGATTGACGTATTCTTGCCAGCTGTAGTAACTAGCATAGCATTTACTGTCACCAATTATGTCCTTGGCATATACATTCAAATCTTCACTGTAACCACGATAGTTGGATCTGCAGGCTCTTTGATTATTATCTTGCTATGGATTTTTATCTTAAATCAAATAGTTTTATTTGGTGCTGAGTTTTCAAAGGTTTATGCTTCAACTCTTGGTCCACATCCAAAACAACATTTGCCCCCCGGAAGAGTTGAAAGGTTATTTGCTACGTTAGAAGAGGCAGAAGAAATAATAGAAGTAGCAACAGGAAAAATTGATGAATCCTTGGAAGAAATGATTGAAACTAGCCAAGCTGAAACGGTTGCTGAAAAACCCCAGGAGCCAGAAAAAGAAAACAATTAGGTTCAAATCCAAGTGTTATTTGAGTTTGGGAAGATGGGAATAGAGGATGAACCCAAGAAGGTTGATGAAGGAAGCGTGGAAGTGAGCATAAGAATTAAGAACACACATAAAAAGGAGAAAAGCTGGTCTTTTTCTATTTGAAACTCCTGATTAGTTCTCTTTTTTGGAACCATAGTAGACCAATAAAACTCGCAAAAAAATCGGAATTTGAAGCTGCGTTGTTTGGTTTCGATATTTTTATTTTGTGATATTTTCGCAATTATAAAAACGCCAATGAGGGTGAAAAATACTAATAATCAAGATTTGTAGTTCAGGTTGTATTTTTGTTGAGCAGACAGTCATATAGTATATTGAGTCATAATATTTAAAAGCTGACACGATGGAAGTATCATAATAACCCAAGGAAGGTTTAAACAAAAATGAATTACATTAGAAAATTTAAGAAAAACGCAAAAGCCCTCAGCCCAGTAGTCGCATCAATCATACTAATCGCAGTCACAGTCGCCGTCAGCGTTGTAGTCGCAGCATGGATGGGAGGAATGACCATTGGACTCATGGGAAGCGCAGAACAAGCCTCAATAACAAACGTCCAATTCACACCAGGCGGAGCAGTTGATACATTCACCGTTCTCGTCCAGAATTCAGGAAGCAGCCCAATAACAATCTCAAACAACGTGTACATCAATGGAGCATCAGCAACAGACTCTAATGGCACCGCTACGATTGCAAAAATTTCCTCAGGAAACATAGTTTTGACCATGCCAACAGGCACATTAAGTGCAGGCTCATCCTACGCAATCAAAATGGTCACAGCAAAAGGCACCCAAATCTCATACACCGCAACATACAGCCCATAAACTGTCAATCACTAAATAGAAAATTCGGAGGGTAAGGTGAAGCAAGCATTCACCCAATTTTCCTTTTCTTAAAACAATTTAAGGAGTAGAAAAATCATGGTAACACAAATAAGAGAATACAATTCAGCACAGGCAATTGCCGAAGCCTTAGACAAAGAATTATCAGAAACCAAAAGCGTACTAGGCGAATATCTACGTCGCTTAGATGAAATCCGAAACTTGGCGGAAAAATCAAAGAAAGTCCGCGAAGTTGTCATGAAGCTTGCCGGCAAAAAACCAAACAGCGAAAACCCAAGTGAAGTAACGGTAGGCACACTTAACATCATCTTAGATGCAAATGCATTCCACGAATTAACTGCAATTGAATCTGTTGTGCGCAGTCATCAGGAACGGCTATTGATTTTACAAAAAGTTCGGGAAGCATTGAAATGGCTTGATCAACTCGGAGACACAGAAGGCCTCAGATACCTTGTTTTAGAAGACGAGGGCATTCCAGAACGCATACTATTCAAAATAACCTGATAAGCAATATGAAAGGAGGAAAAAATGACCCAAGCTTACTCTAATCCACTGCAAATAATCATAGGTGAATTCAAAAACATAAGTCCAGAAATTAAAGAAACTTTTGTTTTCAAAACAAATGGCGAAATAATTGCTTGCAACGACTCTACGAAGGAAGATCAAAGCAAAAAACTAGCCGCTGTTTTTCTCAACTTGTCTAGCAAAGCTGACATCATTGGTGGAATTGAGAACTTGAGCATTCAAGGTGTAGATAGCCAACTGAACATTACATCGACAAATAATCGTTACCTAGCAACTGTTTTTTCACGTCTAGTGGATGCAAAAATTGTTTCCAGCCTAACAAGTGTTGTTATTCCAGCCGTTATGACACTAATGGATCGAGACGATTCTGAGATCTTGGAAAACGAGGTGCTACAAAATGTCGAGCCTGAACCGGAACAGATTGAAGAACAGGTGCTATCACTTCAAGAATCGACGTCTGACGAATTAGTCACTGAGATGCCAGTAACGTTTAGTTCTGATCCACCTCTTCCGCAACCACAATTAACTCAGTTTATGGTAGAGAAAATCGGAGGTTTACTAGTATCATCTGACACCGTGCGGGTTGATAGCGGGGTAATTGAAAAATGGAGCGATCTATACGGCGAAACTCAAATCACACAGATACACATAGAAACCTTAGAGGGCAAGTCGACTACATGCAAGTTTAAAGCTGTAAAAGAAGCCGATATCAGCGCTAAAGGTATAATACAAATTCCAGAAAAAATCCTTCAAGCTCTACAAACCAGCAAAGGAAAACTTGTAATCGTTAAACCGGTAATTACCCAATCTTAGGAGAAATAAAATGTGAAGCAAAAAACAAGCCCCAGTCGAGATGAAGTTTCAGTCACAAGTGAGGCCGCATTATTGTCAGTTGGGGAAGAGAATTCTGCTTTCGGAAGCTTAAGTGCGAGTTTAGAGGAAATACGTAAACTAAAAGGCGTCATAGGTTACATTATTAGAAGTAACAGTTCAGCTATTGTAGACTTAGCTGAACCAGATAAGATTAGTGAATATGCTCTCTTAACTTCTGAAAT
>DATIXS010000070.1:0-4020 GCA_035518335.1 Candidatus Acidiferrum sp. | reverse complement strand
CTTTCAGAAGTTCGTGCCCACGCTTAACAAAAGAAATAATAGCAATGACAAATGGAATGCCAAGGTTCAAAAAGTAATATGTAAATGGGTTGTGGGCGAAATTAGCAATCCAAACTGTGCTCAAAGAAACAGTTAGCGGGGGTCCATTGTGAAAAATAAATGGCAACGCCAAAACGGTTGGAACCAAAAAGTAAATGCAGTTAGCGAGGTTGAAACGTTTAAGACTAAACAAGACTGCGACAACGAACGCGACGTAACAGGCGAAGAATGCGACGTTATGAAATTGGAAAACTAAGCCCGTAATGACTCCCGCCAAGAGTAAACGTTTTTTGTCATCCATATCTCGAAGCAACGCTAAAACCAACGCAAACGCAGGCAGACCGACCAGAAGGGGACGCTGCTGAAGCAAATTATCAAAAATAGAGGGCAAACCAAACGTTTGGCCATATTGGAAAATGTAATTTGTCGTTGGACTAAACGTGCCACTGAACAGAGCTTGGAATAAAACAAAATAACTCAATCCCCAACCGAACGTCGCTAGTATGGTTGCGATGATTGCAACTCGCCTGCCAATATGTCTTGCCAGAGCATAAATTGCAAGTGCAAAAACAATGATAAAAACAGCATTTAGAAAAGGCAGAAGCGTGGGCAGATACCCGTAGACATTCTCGATAATGGCTGTGTGGAAATCAACAAAGTAATGGTAAGTTAATGGAACACCTGCGAAGTTGGGCATTTGAGGGGGAAAGTTACCTTGGTTTATGCTTTCAATTATTTCATAATGCAACGGCGTATCTTGCCAGTTGGAACCTGTTAAAATTATGCCATATTGGTTGCCCACCCAAACACTTCTAGCCAAAACGACAAGTGAAATAAGAAAAATTATGCTAAACAGTAGAAGACTTGTTTTCTTGATTTGCCCAAGTTGGAGAAATCTCGGCGGCTTAAGCGGCTCGCCCTTCTTGTAAACCACCAGAGCATAGACTGTGGTTAGAACAAGAAAACCAACAATTATTATGTCACGCGAATAGCCAAAGACCAACGACAAATAATAAATCAATTCCACAGAGAACAAAACGCTGAAAAGGGGAACAAAAGCCCAAACTTCGTGCGATTTCAACCTGAAAAACCTGTAGAAAATTAAGCCTGGAACCAAGAAAGTGAAGACTAAAGCTGCGATAAGTGCAACATAGTTTGAAGCGAACGAAACTAAAGCCAAAATCAAAAGCACGACGGTTATCCAATATTTTTGAAGAAACGCATTTGATTCAATCTTGGTCTGTACCTTTCTTCACCCATCCTTGAGTTATCTGTCAGTGAATATCTATAAAATTACCGATAAATCAGTTTCCAACTTTAAGGTTCAACTGCATTTCCGAGAAAGATTAATTAGTTGAATTATCGTGTATTGTTGAGGCGCTTGTGCCCAGGTAGTATAGTTCGGTCTAGTATATGCGGCTGTCGCCCGCAGGACCCGGGTCCGAATCCCGGCCTGGGCGCCAAAACCCTCTATTTCACCTCATTTTGCAAAGTAAGGCTGTAATTAAGCTCATTTATAATATTAATTTTTAAACTGAGACAAAAAATCATGAAAATTTCTTGGGCTAACCAAACGATTTTCATGGCAAATTTGAGCTAGAAAGTTTAAGCTCGATCTGAAGGATTTCCTTGAGCTCTTTGTTTAATCCAATCGTGAGCGAAAATTTCTGCTTCTCCGCTCTCTATGCCTTCTACAATTTTCTGTGCTACGTAATCTGCTGTGTCAGGTGGAAATGGTCCGCGAGGTTCTAACTCACTCTGTGGAACTGGGATGTCTCTAATGGTGTTTCTCTCAAAATTAGTAAGCGTGATGTAAGGGTAGGCTACGCTTACAGTTATGTTTTCGCTTTTCAATTCTTCTCTCGCCGTTAAACTCATAAGCGCCAAGGCTCGTTTCACCGAAGCATACGGTCCGTTGTTGGGTAAAACCATTAATGCGACCGCTGAACTAACGTTAACAATAGTACCTCCCCCATGCTTTCTCATCAACGGGATAACCTGCTGCATAGCAACAACGGGACCAACCAAGTCAAGATCAAAAACGTAGTGAAACGTATCAACATCTATTTTCTCAACAAAAGCATCGTAGCCAACACCAGCATTGTTAACGAGAATGTCTATTTTGCTAAAGCGTTCAGCCACTTCCTTGACCATTCTTTTTACTTCAAAAACTTTAGACATGTCAGCCGGAACCGCGATAGAATTAGAAACTTCGCCTGAGAGTTTTTCAAGTTTTTCTTTTGAACGGGAAACAAGAGCGACTTTCGCACCTTTTTGAGAAAGAAGCTTTGCTGTCGAAAGACCTATACCTGAGGAAGCCCCAGTTACAATCGCAATTTTATCTTTTATATCCATAAAAAAACCTTCAATTTACAGTTAGAAACCAAGTTTCTATTAGAAAAAGGCTTATGCAAGTATAAAAAAATTCTCCTAGTCTTCCCACCCTTTAATTCCCTTTGTAGTGAACTTAAGACTCCGCATTTCAACAGTAAGTTCTATAGCCTTCGACAGAATGCACTAATTGTCGGTGTCAATGTTGCCTGGATTAATTGATTCTTTGGAAGTTAAGGGTTATACTCTTCGAAACCGCATTGTGTTGCCGCCAATGCAGACGGGCAAGGCAACGTTTGAAGGCGCGGTAACTAACAAGCTAATCAACTTTTATGTTCGTCGCTCATCCTCGTTAGGTTTGCCCATAGTTGAACACGCATACGTTTCGCCAACAGGAAAAATAGGTCCAAAACAACTAGGAATCTACGATGACAATCTAATTGGCGGTTTTGAGAAGCTCGCAGAGCGCATACATGAGGTGGGTGCTCCAGTGATTGTGCAGATATCACATGCTGGCGGGGTAACAAACAAAAAAGTGATCGGCACACAACCTGTTGGACCCTCGGCAAGACCAAAAACACGCATGTTAGAAATAATCGAAATAGAAACTATCGCTGACGATTTTGCTCGGGCAGCTGAACGCGCGGTTAAGGCTGGTTGCGATGGAGTCGAGCTTCATGGAGCCCACGGCTACCTGCTTAACCAGTTCTTCTCTCCACTAATGAATAAGCGTGACGATGACTATGGTGGCTCTTTAGAAAATCGTGTACGTTTTCCCCTGTTAGTTGTTGGAAAGGCTCGTGAACGCTTGGGAAGCAAACTTTTGCTTTATAGATTAGGCGCAGACGATTTAGCTCCCGGAGGCACACACATAGAAGATTCAGTCATTTTTGCGAAAAAGCTTGAGGCAGCGGGAGTGGATATTATTGATGTATCCGGAGGCATGTGTGGAAGCGAACCCAAGCAGCTAAAACAAATAAAAGGTTATTTTATTCCACAGGCAAGCGAAATCAAAAAAGCAGTTAACGTTCCAATTATAGGGGTGGGCGGAATAACTGACGCTGAATTTGCAGATGAACTAGTTAGTGACGGAAAAGTGGATTTGGTTGCAATAGGCAGAGCGTTTTGGCGAGATAACCAATGGGCAGAAAAAGCCATCCAAAAAATAACTGTAAAATCAAAATAAAATAGACTATTTATGAGAAAAATGGGAGAAGCGGCAGAAGTTCTCTGCCGTCTCTTGTCACCAGGCGTCGATTTGGTTTCGATAACTCTTCATAACACTCTATTGACTTTAGGGATTTTCCTAGTTAAATAGGCACACAGGAAACATAAAGAAACGCCGATGGGACTGACAATTGCAAACTTTAACAGAAGTGGCAGTTGAATGCTTTGGAAGCTTAATGCTAGCAACACAAGGATTGGGACCTGAATAATGTAGGCGGTGGAAAGCCGGCTAAACATATTGCATCAATTGCTAACGAAAAATTTTAGAATGCAGGAAATCGCCCGAAAGTTAGACTTAACTGACACTGAAACATTTAGGCAATTACAACGTTTAAACAAAGCCTCATTGATTCAAAAACAACCTGATGGGTCCTACGCAATTACTGAATATGCAAAACTACTGTTGCAGTTTTCACATTCTTT
>DATIXS010000069.1:0-2157 GCA_035518335.1 Candidatus Acidiferrum sp. | reverse complement strand
AAACACTAAAGACACAAAAAGGAAAAAATATCAGAAAAAATATCATTTTTCTCTCGCCAAAGAACAAACAAAAATCACTATAGGTTAATAGAGCGAATAAATTAAGACTTTAGCCTTAATTTTAGTATTCCTCTCTCCATTGTTCCAAAAGGCCAGTGTTTTTATTTCATTTAAAACTTCAGCTTAGATGTTTAGATGGATTCAATAAGGAATATTGTTCGTTATAAGCTTATATAGTAAAAGAAACGATGTGGACTAAAGAAGGTTAGAGAGATGGAGAAACAGACAAAAACTAATGGACCCCGCAACATGCGTGCGATCATTCTTGCTTTGCTAGGAATAATCTTGGTAGTCGTTGGATTAGGAATAATAACTATTCATGGTGCTCCTCTGCGAGGCTCGGGTTTCGGTACCGCTTTTACTGTTTTAGGTTTCCTGTTGCTGGTCATTGCGTTTCTAAGGTTTTATTATAAACGCCCACAATGAGTCTTCTCTGTAGACTCATCCACTTTCTTTTTTCAAGAAACTCATACGTATTGCGTGATTTTGTTATTTGAGGGAAAAAAAGGTTGTTTGGTATCGTAAGAGTATCTTTTTGAAAATAAACAAATACGCCGTTGAGAAAAGTGGTTTAAGCGAAGAACTTAGTTTTTTGGGTTAGTTTTCTCTTCGTGCCAGTTGAAAGGAGAATTATGAATGAATAAGAAAGCTTTAGTTGTTTTAATTCCATTAGTTTTGATGTTAAGTCTGCTTGTGACGCCGGCATTTGCGACACCTGCAACGACGTTTCCGTCTACAAAAGCATGTGGATGGGCTTATGAAAAAATTTCTTCAGGTTGCGTTAGTGGATGCGCAACTTTGTATGTCGTTTTTGGTACTGCGCCTGGCGCGGTTCCAGCCGTAACTGACAACCTGAATGGAGGCTTTATCCTGCTAGAGGTGAAAGGCCAAACATTCGAGTGGGTAATTGATCTGTCCTCAGTCAAGCTCAAATGCAACGTTCTAACGCTATGTGCTGCCCCCTATGTTCACGATGACGTTTCCAGCAATGTCCCTGAGCCTACGTCGCCATTATCACCCATTAATGTAGTTATAGATCTTTGCAAGCCTTACTGTGTTACAGCATACGGTTGCAGTACCTTCTTCACCGGCCAAGGACACATTTTGACAGCAATTTAAGAAATCAAACATACCCCTTTTTTTCTTTCGTGAATTTCAGAACTGTGACGTGAATTTCCCTTTTACTTTGAACTGTTGCTCATAGATTTGCCTCACTCTGTGAATGGTGTCAGCTTCTTCAGGCGTTTTGTCATCGCGGATCCGAGTGATTCGTGCGAACCTCAGCGCCATTTGGCTTTTGTATTTAGGGCTTTTTTGAATCTCATTGTATGTGACTTCAACTACAATTTTTGGGATAACTACAACCCGATGCCCCTCGTGCCTAATTGCAGAAGCCTGTAACTGCTTGGTCATCTCAATGATTTCGGTATCAGTTAAGCCTTTGAATGTTTTGCCCAGATCCAAAAACTCACCTGTCTCCGGGTCTCTTGCTGCCAAATAGTAGTCGGATAGCCACCCTTTCCGCCTGCCATAACCATACTCTGCGGCGGTGATGACAAGGTCTAAAGTTTCGAGAACGGTTTTGATTTTCAGCCATTTTTTTCCTCTGTGCCCAGGGGTATAGGGGCTGTCAAGTTTCTTCGCCATTAATCCTTCGTGTCCAGAAGCGGTAGCTTCCTTTAGGAAATCTTCCGCCTCATCGATTTTGTCTGTGACGATCTGTTTGCTTAAGCTGATTTCTCCAGCAGTCTTTGCCAAGATTTGCCTGCGTTGATGGTAGGGCAAGGTGATTAGGCTTTCTCCGTTCAGGTAGAGAATATCAAAGAGGTAAAGTGTTAAGGGGATTTTTCGTGCCATGCTGGGTACGTCTCGGGTTCGTTTGAAGCGACGCATTAAATGCTGAAATGCAATCGGATAACCCGCGTTGTCCAATGCTACAACTTCGCCTTCGACGATTGCTGACTCTACTGGTAGGTTGCGTTTTACGATTTCAACGATTTCTGGCAGGCTCTCTGTGACATTGCTTAATCGTCTACTGAAAACCTCAACGTCACCGTTTTGTTTGTGGATTTGAACTCTTGCACCATCATACTTGTA
>DATIXS010000068.1:0-5110 GCA_035518335.1 Candidatus Acidiferrum sp. | reverse complement strand
AAAGCACGCAAGACGATTACCAATAGCTAAGGATGACAAGTTGATAGGCATTATTACAGCGCGCGACCTTGTCGAAGCATACGCAAAATAATCCTCTATTCCATCTTTTTTTATTTTCTGAAACTGAACCTAATTTACATGTCACGTCCAACTCAACCATGAAATCTTTAAAAACAAAATTTGCAGAATGATGCTCTGCCGGTTTGATCTGCATTCATTACTAACTATGTTTGTGTTATCTTTCGTAAGTTGTGAGTAGAATTAGTCTGTTAGAGAAATAACGACGTTCAAGATGTTGTTGGCAGTTGAGGTGCCAGCGAGGTTAACCAGACAACTTAAACTTCACATTTTGGGCCCTTGTGAGCTTTTAGAACAACAGAACTAACAGTGCTTCTTATCCCTTTTATCTTCATTATCTTATTTTTAAGGACTTCTCTAAACTCTTCGATGTCACTAGCTGAAACAAGAGTGATAATGTCAAATTCTCCAGTTACCTCGTAAAGCTCTTCCACATCATCGATCTCAGAGAGCTCCTCAATAACCTCATCCATAAGTTGCGATTCAACGAATATGTCAACAAATGCATGCAATTTATGCAACTAGTTCGCCTTCACTTATAGTGTTAGTGAACTTCTTAAGTCTATTCAAGAAAAAGACGCCCCAGATTCACATCATCTGTAAGTTGAACGAATTCAACTATTTTGCCAGCTTCTACTTGAAATGAAAAAAATAAGCGTACTTCTAAAATTGAGAAGTCTTTAGTCTCTCACTTTTTCAGTTTGGACATTAACCGTTTCTTGCTTAGACCGACTCTCGAGCTTTACCTCAACGTATCTGGCTTTGACTGAGATAGATGGTTATTTGGACAGCCCAAGTTGCTTCATGAACCCGACAACATCGTAAAATAGTCTTTCTTCAACGATTTCGCCGTTATTCCAAGTAGCGACTGTGCAGAACTCAAGTTTTGCGGTCTTTCCAGTTGGCGAAATCATATTTCCATCTGCGCCTTTCATGGGTCCTTTCATGGTTACAGTCCAATCAGCGACCGTGCACGTGTGGTCTCCTTGACCGAAGGCTATTTTGTAGGGATTGTTAACTAATCGGTTGTCGAAGGTTTTGAAGAACTCAGTAGCCTCAATATCATGGTTGTGTCGTCCTTTTGTTGGTTCGGGTTGAGCCGGCCAATAAACAGCGACGTCTTCTTTATGCCGTTTCTTGAATGTCTCCCAAAGCGGACTATTAGGTCCTGCATTCCAAGCGTCATCAAGTGTTTTCATCAACTCAAGATTTTCTTTAACGCCCATATTGCTTACCTCACTTATTTTTTCGTAAATAAGCCTAATAAACTTATGACCTAAATCGAAGAGACAAACAAATGGCAATGTGTTTCTTGGGGCTTCATGTTTCCGTCCTCGGTTACCATCTCATTATTGTCTTTCTTTGCTTTTCGAAATCGTAAATTACATTGTCAGAAAATTACCCACCATATCTACATGCAAGTATATTTCTACAGGGTAAAAGATTATAAATTAACTTAGCATTTCAACCAACTATGTCCTACGATACTTTCCAATGTCCAAATTGTGGTGCAATATTCGGAGATCCTAAACAACTCCAAGAACACAGCGTGAAAGTACATAAAGGACAAAAAAGAACCAAAGCAATTCCGTAACTATCATTCAAGACTAATTATGCAATGTATAAATCGGGTTTTCTCTCTTCAGGAGCTAATAATAAACTATAGAGATTCTGTCTTAACTATAGTTTATTTGGAAACATTACATAAGTGACTTCTATGCAATATTTTCTCAGTGATGTCACTGCAAAAAGAGAAAAAACCTAAACATCAAGAAAAAAAACAGGATGAAAAGCCATTCTTTTTTCGGCGGATTTAGATTTTAAAGATAAAGAGGGGAGAAGGTGAGTATTCAGATAAAGAAAAAGGACAGTAGTTCGGAATTGTTTGACTGGATGTTAGCTATCGATTTTGACCCAGCGGAATGTAAATGTTCAAGAAAGAACTCAGATATTGTTGCCGACATTCTATCTCTGCAAATCGAAGTTAATTAGCTTCGTTTTCGCAGGATGCAAGATCATTTAACACGTTTAGTATTTCTTTCAGGGTTCAACTAATCTCTTAATCCCGTAATTAGCTCCTGAACTTGAAGCTCAATTTGGTCTCTGATTTCTCGGACTTTTTCTATCGGTTTACCTTTTGGATCTTCAAGTTTCCATTCGATTGTGGGTTTAAAGAATGGCCCAGGGCAAATCTCTTGGTCATTACAACCCATCGTAACAATCAAGTCTGATTCCATCGCCATTTTTGCTGTAATAAGTTTTGGTTTGTTAATTAAGAGAGCTATACCTTTTTCCTTCACGACCTCAACAACGATGGGGTTTACTTTTTCGGCGGGTTTGTTGCCAGTGCTAGAACTGATAAATTTGTCTTTTCCATATTTGCTTGCAAAAGCCTCTGCCATGAAGAATTCGAAGAATACGGTAGAACAAAGTACAAGCGCAGACTTTGCAAGAATTGTCTAGAAGCACGATTTCTTCAAAATCAGAACTAAATTAATTTGTGAAGTATCTGATGCTTCTGGATTGTTAGTTAGTGCGTGTGTTTTTGAAAGTTTGATTAATTAACGCCTTCCTCAGAAATTGTTTACTGGACAACCCAAACATTTGAACTAGTAAGTTGCCAAGTGATGGTTATTTCAATCTCAGGGTTTGTATAAAATTGAATATTAGTTAATGACTCGAGCATCCCGGTTTGCTTATCAAAATAGACACCTAAATAATCGTCACGCATTGTGTTGCCTGATGGGTCGTTCGTGTCAACAGACTGCTTTTCAGTAGACCAAAAGTTTCTTGTTCTAGTGGATGATGCGAATTTTTGAGTGTCGGTGCTATTAACAATGAGTTTATCAGATCCATTTGGATGAAGCAAGTCATTTACGTTAAGGTTAGGAGTATAAACAGCCCAAAAACCGTTTGGGTCACTTACTATTCCAGTGGATAAATCAATTATTTGCGAACTGGTAACTTGAGTTCCATTTAGAAATTGCCATAACGTATTTAGTGAAACGTGTGTGTCAGTGATTCCAGTTATGGTGACTTTATAATAGTCTGTTTCATTTTCCTGTGAGAGATATGCTGGAGTTACTACATCAGTACTGCCTAAAACTGACGAACCTGCCAGTTTGTAAGTAAATGTGTCACCAACAGTAAGGTTGTTTCCAGACAAGCTAAATGGAGTAGACGTTGGTGTTGTTGGCGTATTGGGCAAAACATGATTGAAAAGACCGCTGGAGAAACCCGCTACTACTGTGATTAACACTATTAGTATCACCGCTCCGACAATCCAAATATTTCTGTCCAAATCTAATCTTTCCTTAGTGTTATCTTTTTGTTTTGCATTCGGATTTAAGATTTGTGTGTGTGCACTAAGTCTTAATCCAAGTCCACCCAAACGGTGTACTCTGACTTTCATATCCGCAACATTTCGGGCAGAAGTTTGTTGCTTGGCAGAAATTTGGTAAAGATTTTGGTATAAATCTGAAAAACCAACAAATAGTCTTATATATCAAAAAAGTGTGAAAACCTGAATTTAAAGTTGGAGAAGAGTAGAATGAAACAAACTCACAGAGTAGATTTGACCGAGATAGATGGAAATGGAGATATTTCGTGTCCACAATGTGGCATAGTAATCTCTCCTGAAGACTCCACAGAAGAGAAATACTCAATCTTAGAACCAAAGGTCAACAAGAATGGTTTAGAAGAAGTGGAGATTCTCTGTAACGGTTGCGGAAGTCACATTCACTTGACTGGATTTTCTATCCTGCAAGAGATAGCTTAAATTGTAGGTCACCGTAGACAGATGGCAATCGCTGCTTCTTTTCATCTAATAAACATTCACACTTGAATATTTCTTTAGATATATTTGCTGAAACGAGTCTATTGTGATGCATTTTGCCAAGTAAAAAAGTTGTTGGTTGGCTAGATTAAAATTTAAATTAACAACAAATTCGACAAAACACTAAATTATCATTTTATCGTATCAAAGTAATAAACTGAGTTTCCGCCAATCATTTATTTATTGCCTAGAACAATGACAAAAAAAACTAAGCAGAGAAATATTTGAAGTGCGAACGATGCTGTAAGGTGTTTACGAGGATGCCAATTGAAAAGGGAAAGCATTGGTGTCGGAGTTGCACAGACAGTTCTATGTGCGGCAACAGCCGCCAATCTGCATAGCTCATTCTTTTCAATTCTTTAAATGAAAAAACATATTAGGCTTTGAAACTCTTTTCCCGTTTCAATTATGATAGAACTAATCTTATTGTTGCTGCTGAGCATTTTAATCGTTTTCATATCTGCATTGCTCTTCGTTAATGCTATAGAATTTCTCGGCAGCCAATATAAAATAGGCGGCCCTTTTGTTGGTAGCATATTGTCTCCACTCTTCACGTCGCTTCCTGAACTAATTGTTTTGATTGTGGCAATATTTGGTCTTGGAGGAGTAAGCGGGGAAGCAATAGGCGTGGGGACAATATTTGGCGAGCCCCTTATGGCATCAAGCCTATCTTATGGGCTAGTAGGCATATTCGCACTCGTTGGGTTCTTATTGAAAAGGCGTGAGCACAAAACGCTGCAAGTCAGTACTACTTTGGCGGTACCCTTCATTTTTGTCACTATACTATTTCCTTTAACCTTAGTGCCAGCCTTAATTGCCAATAGCAGTGTTAGAATAATTTTCGGTATAGGGTTCTTGGCAGCATATTTTGGGTATTTAATCTTGATGTATCGAAGAAAGAGCCTTGAACAGATCGAAAATGCTAAAGCGCCATACGTATGCAGAATTATTCCTTCTCAGCCAGTTGGAGCTATTATACAGTTAGTTATTTCCGCAGTGATTCTGTATTTTGCGGCTCGTGAAATGGTTGGTTTAGTGAATCAAATTGCATTGGGACTTGGACTTAGTTTGATGGGGCTCGCTATAATCGTTGTTCCGGCTGCTACAGCAATACCTGAAACTGCCAGTGCTTTAATTTGGGGTTTTAGAGGCAAAGACACCTTAAGTATCGCCTCACTTGTTGGTGAGAAAGTATTG
>DATIXS010000067.1:0-2725 GCA_035518335.1 Candidatus Acidiferrum sp. | reverse complement strand
AAACTCCAATTCGAGTTCCAGTTCAAGGCGTTCCTGAATCTAAAAGAAAACCCGAGTATATTTCGCCTGAAGAAGTTGAGTCAGCTATGATACTTGTTGCTCAGTACGCCTTAGGAATTAGTAAGGATTCGTTGATTGCTGAGACTGCAAAAGTTTTTGGATTAAACAATTCAGAAGATGCCAAACAAACTTTCTCTGAAATACTTAAACGGTTGATAAGAGATAGAAAACTGGTCGCTAAAGGCGACATTGTCACAGCCGCTTAATCTTTGTTTATTTCCTTTATTAGAACTGGCAAATCAGTTAATGAAGTTATGATATAGTTTGCGCCATTAAGTTTTAATTGTTCAATTGTTGAAACTCCAGTCGGAAAACCGACTGCGATCGCTTTTAATTCCTTAGTACTTTGCATGTCTACAATACTGTCTCCAACTATTACCGTGTCTTTAGGAAGTGTGCTTAAAGTCTTAAGAGCCAATTCAAACGGTTCTGTACTTGGTTTAACGTCTTTTACTTTGTTTCTGGGAACTATAACTTGGAAGAAATCTTTTATTTTAAAGTGCTGAAGGATGTAGTTGGCCGCTTTTTCACTGCTGGTTGTGCATAAACCCATTTTTATTTTCATGAGTTTGAGTTCTTTTAGCATTTCGTTGGCGCCCATTTGCAAGTTGGTTGTTGAGGCGGCTTCCATTTCGTATTTCTCAGCTATGGCTAAAGCTTGCCTGCGTACTTCATCAAATGCCTCAACGGGTTTTCCGGTATTTTTTAAGAAAATTTGTGTTTTTTTCAGCATTTCAAAAATGCTTTCGTTAACACTTATTACTGAAGTAGGAACACTCATTCTGATCAGATAACTTCGGACTTCACCGCGGAGCGATTTGAAATCCAAGTTGAAGTGAGCTAGTGTTCCGTCTAAATCAAAGATTACAGATTCAACTGGCATAATTTTATGCTCCGTTATCGATGGTGAAACTGGGTTAACACTTGCTCAATTAGAAATATACTTTGTGGTTAGATAACTTCGGGATGTACTATGGTGTTAGGATTACTTTCAAAGGCTTCTCCAGTGGATTGTCAACTGTTTCCAATGCCTTCTCAAACTTTTCAAGTTTAAAGCGGTGGGTAATAAGCCCTTTAACATCGACCAGTTTCCTAGCAATCAATTCAACAGCTGACGGATACTCGATAGGCGAAATGTAAATCGTGAAAAATGTCGCTTCATCGGCATCCTCTAAGTTCAAGTTACCTTTGGATTCGCCCACTAACGCAACTTTTCCTGCTTTCCTCACTAAATATGGAGTCTCCTCAACAGTGCGAGCGGTTCCAGCAGCTTCAATCACCAAGTCAGAACCCCTTTTTGTTAATTTTCTAACAGTTTTGACTACGTCCACGTTTTTAGGGTTTATTACTGCATCTGCACCGTATTTTTGGCTGCGTTCAAGTCGGTAGTCTTCAAGGTCTACTGCTATGACTCGACATCCTTTCAATAATGCAACTTGAGTCATTAGTAAGCCGATGGGGCCTTGTCCAATTATAGTTACCCAATCGCCCAAGTTGGGCTTCATGTAATTGAGCACTCGAAGAGCTAAGGCAACAGGCTCTACAATTGAGGCTTCTTCATCACTGACGCTTTCAGGTACAGAAATTAGGCTTCTAGGCAACATGACTTTAGATTCAGCGAAGAAGCCATCTCTTGTAAGTCCGTAAAACTTGCCTCTGACACAGTAGGTTGACAATCCCTGGAGACAATAGTAGCAGTGACCGCAATTTACAATGGGAACCATGACAACACGTTCGCCGGTGTCATCTCGCGTACCCCAGGCATCGTGTCCAAGAATCGTGCCTTTTTTCATCCATTTCCAATCTCCCCTGTAGAAATGCATGTCGGTACCACATATGCTTCCGCCCTTAAAGTTCACGAGTACTTTTCTGCCTAAAACTTCAGGTTCAGGAATTTCTTCAATTTTGATATTATGTGCCCCTCGGTAAACAACAGCTTTCAAAATTAGTTGCCTCTGATAATTCAAGCGTCAATGGTGGGGTATTAACTTTTTTGTATTCTTGACATTTTGATTCTGCGTTAGTTTAATAGCTATGAAGGCATATGCAAAGGTTTGAATGTATATGAATATTGAAGAGTTCACTAAAGAGAGGATTTGGCAACTACTTGTGGAAAGTGTGCACGCTTCAGTTATGTACCCGACCCATAAGTCTTATACTAGAGATAGCATTTTGCCAGAGAAAGCCGACATTACAGCGGCCGAGCTTTCAGAAAGACTTGGTATGCCCTTTGGAGAAGCATTAGTAATTCTTAGCGAACTTGGGCAAGAAAAACACGTATTCTAATTTTTTAAAGACAAATTAAACCTAAGAGTTCAAAAAACGCTTATTTTTAGCTCTAGAACGCATCGTAAAAGGCTTGGAATCGCTAAAACTCCGTGGAAAAGGATGCCAGGGTTGTTAAATTGTGAACTATTGTTCCATGAAATAAGTATGCGATTGAACTTGCACGACGTATTCTTGCAGCGAAAGCATGGAGAACGAGGGCCCCTCAGCAAAAAACCTGATTTTTTGCTACTTAGGTCGGCGGAAAGATTAGGGATACCACTTGGCGAAGCGTTTGTAATTCTTTGCGAGTTGACAAAAGATAAGTAATTACATATTTTCTGCTTTAATCGGGATGGAATTTAAAGCGCTTAGTTGCCGTCATGTTTATATATACATA
>DATIXS010000066.1:0-13587 GCA_035518335.1 Candidatus Acidiferrum sp. | reverse complement strand
CGCATAATCACTTTCGTTAATGGTTAATGTCAGTGGGTTATCAGCGTAACTGTTGGCTCCCTCCGCAGTAACAACATCCCAAAAAAGAAAAGTAAAGCCATCGCCTGGGGTTGCTGTGAATGTTTGAGAACTACCGTCATCGTAATTGTAGGTTCCAGTGACTGGATCGGTTGTTCCGCCTACAGCGCTTAGAACGTTAACAGTGTCTTGAGTTGCTGCCTTCACGCTTCCAGATAAGATTACGGGTGATAGTAATAGCCCTGCCGAAAGCAAAATCAGAACGAGAGTTTTCAAATTCCTTTGCATTTATTCTCACCAAAAAATCTAAAAATTTGCCTAATTGAAAAACTAACAAACTGGTATATTTAGTTTTTCCTCAGAAAGATTTTCAGAGGGTGGATTTTGGTGTCAAACAATTCGTTTAATACTGAATACTGATAATCTGAAGTGTCCGCAAACAATATATCATGTCAATTCTCTGCGCGCCAACAGGCGATCTCAACCTTGGACCAACCATAACTAGTCAAAACCATAGAATCGGCAACTAAAAAGGAATAAACACAGTTATAGTTGCATTTGGCGGAGGAGTTGATCCCTTCAATGCTCCCGAAAACATGGATAAAACAGTTCAAAACGCTAATAGAACAGTCTTCCATAGAATAAAGCCTACCTAAGCACTCAAAACTTAAACTTGCAGGGATTAGCAAGCCAAATAAACCCTTAAAAGTGCAACCATGAAAAAATCAATTGCAATTCCCTCAATCATAAGCTCGCTGCGCATTGCAGTTCTACCCCTCTTCATTTATACCTACAACCCAACAAACATAGTTCCATGCTTAATTTTGCTCGCTTTTTCTGCTGCTACAGATTTTTTTGATGGTTACTTGGCTAGAAAATTGAGGGTAACATCGAGGTTTGGCGCGTACTATGATGCTACAACAGATTTTGTTTTAGTAATTGGAACATTTGCTTTTTTTGCAATAAAAGGATTTTATCCAATTTGGCTTGTATTACTTATTGCTACATCATTTATTCTATTCTTGATCACAAGTCCTTACGCCAAAAAATTCTATGATCCTGTGGGAAAATATATTGGAAGTGCCCTCTACATAGGCATAGTTTTAACGCTTGTTTTTCCGGAACAATCGACTTACAGTTTTGTCCAATTTGCCTTCGTTGGATTCTTTTTGGTTTCACATGGAAGCCGAATAGTAAGCTTATTACGAAGTCGCCATTAGGCTGAACAGTTGTTTGTTATTTGTATTTTTCCAAAACTTGCCTGCCAAAATCAGATATCTCTACTGCGTAAAAATTGTAGGGCGGAAGTTTCTCAGAGACAGTTGGATTATTTACAAGCAATGATTTTTCAAGACTTCTGACAGCTTCATTTATATCTTCAGGAGTTAAGCTCGTTTTCTTATGTAACTGTTCGCCTTTCACAAATTCACCCGCATTAAATTCTGAAAGAGCTTCGAGAACTTTCTTAGCGTTCATATCAATCATATTAAAATCATCAAGATCAAAATCTTCAGACATTACTCTCACCTCATCTAAACTATGCAATTTTCAGATAAAAACAATTTGTAAATCATCGAGACTTTGAATTGCCTGGAGAAGACAACTTGTAAGCGGATATACTTATTGCCTAAGTTTTTTAGATTCACTATTGCTCGCCAACATTATCTTTTTGATTTCAATACATAAAAAAGGCATTTACGAATGAGTTTCTATATAGCCTATATCTGCAAGCCTTATTAGGAATGTGAACTTTGGATAAAATTAAGCAATCGTTCGTTTCTTGGAAATAACCAAGTCGAAGAAAAGGAATTTTCACTGAAAAAAATATCCGATGGACCGTCCAATAATTTATTTCCAAGACAGTTTAAGCGAGTATGAAAGTGTTTTTATGACTGAAATGAAAAGAAAAAACAATAGAGGCCAGAGGTTCGAACATAGGAACGATTCAAAAGAATTCAACTATTGGATTTTGAGAAATATGGCGATTTTGGGAATATTACGCACAAAAGAACACGGCTATTATATATTAATACTCAATATGTAATCATGGCGAATCAAATGTCCCAACAACCAGATTTATCGTACTTACAAGAAATAAAAAAACAAGAACAAGAACTCCTAAAACAAAAACAACGCTTACTCACAAGAGAACAAAACCTTCAAAGCAAAATCACACAAGAAATAGATAAAAAGAAAACAGCCGTCAACAATTTAAAAACTGAAATCAAAGACATAATAACAAGATACAATGAGCTATCACAAGCACTCGTAGAACTATAACGAGTAGAAACTTCTTTTTCTGGTTATTCTCTATGAATGTTTCCCATTCTGAGTGGTACCGTTGTTCTTAAATCGTCCAGTTCTTTGTTCTCTTATGGTTGTCATTTAAGGTCGATTGAATTTAATGGCTGAAACTGCTGATGATCCTTCCGTTAAGCAGTTACCACAGTTAATTCGAGTTTCATTAGGCACCGCTTTAATGCTCGGATTATTGGACGGTAAGTTGGACGCTGAACTCACAACAGCATATCTTATGACATACAAGGAGGGCAAATGCACCGCTAATTGTGGTTTTTGCCCCCAAGCCAGAGAAAGCAAAAGTAGCACTGAGTTGCTTTCCAGGATTTCGTGGCCAACTTTTTCAACAGAGACTGTTTTAACATCCCTCAGAGAAGTAGTCCTGAGCCAACAAAAAATTAAGCGCGTCTGCATCCAAGCCCTAAATTATCCACAAGTTTTTTCGCATCTTCAAATAATTGTGAAAGAAATAAAAAAACAAGTCAATATATCAGTCTCGGTTTCTTGCCAACCGCTCGTCAAATCAAACATTCAAGTCTTGGTAGAAGCGGGTGTTGATAGAATAGGCATCGCGTTGGATGCATCAACTAAAAATTTATTTGAAAAAGTTAAAGGCAAATGCACAGGCAGCTCTTACAATTGGGAAAACCAATTCTACATTTTAAATGAGGCGATAGAGGTTTTTGGAAAAGGAAATGTTAGTACGCATGTGATTGTAGGCTTAGGTGAGACTGAGAAGGAAGTAGCACAGATAATCCAAAAATGCGTTGACATGAGCGTTTTGCCAGCGCTTTTCGCGTTTACACCAATCCGAGGGACAGCATTGGAAAATTGTTCTCCGCCCCCTGTTGAATCGTACAGGCGAGTTCAACTTGCCAGATACTTGATTGTAAGGGGTTCAGCAAGATTTGACACACTAAAATTTGATAATGAAGGAAAGATAGTTGGTTTCAACTTTCCAAAGCAAGAGTTAAAAACGCTAATTGAATCAGGAGAGCCTTTTCTCACTTCAGGATGTAAAGATTGCAACCGCCCATACTACAACGAGAAACCAAGCGGACCAATCTACAATTACCCAAAAAAACTAAGCAAAGAAGAAGTAGATAAAGTAAAACAGCAAATTAACTGCTGTTAAGCCATCAATTTATCGGCGGTTTGCAAAGGTTGTTTTTTGCTATCTTTGGGCAATTTGGGTTTTTGTCTTGTTACTTGCTCGACTAGTCGCCAGAATTCGTCCATCGTGAAGCCTTTAAGCAGTTCTTTCATGAGTTTCTTCACTTGGTAGTAAGTCATTTGGGCTTCTCCTTTGTCCAGGCTTTCTTGTGGTCCCTTAATGCGCCTAAAGAGTTCATCCATTTGTCGCGGTGAAGCGCGAATTCCTGCTTTCTCCAAAAGTTTCTGAATGAGCGTTTGTCCAGTGTTTCTTCCTATGAAGATCATGGTTTCTCTGCCTACGATTTCAGGTGGAAAAGGTTCAAAAACTAATGGTTGAGCCATCATCTCCTCTACCTCTTCTTCCACTTCGTGGGTGAAAATGTTTTCGCCGATTATTGGTTTGTGGAATTGAATTGGCAGGGCAAAAGCTTTTTCGGCAGATTGTGCAAGCCGATAGATTTTTCCCATATCTACTCCAGTATCAATATTATAGAGTAGTTCTGCTGCCGTTACAACCTCTTCGAATGGAGCTATTCCAGCGCGTTCACCAAACCCGGCAATGCATGTATGCAGGTAGGCCACCCCTTCTTCCATTGCCGCAAGAGTGTTTGCTGATGCTAAACCGAAATCGTTGTGGCAATGAATTGAAAGCGGAACTTTTTTTCTGATTGCATCGGGCAATCCATCCCGTATATGAGACATTAAGTAACGCATGGACAAAGGTCTCATGAATCCCACTGAATCAGCTATTGCTAACCGGAATGCTCCAGCGTTGGCTGCTGCTTCAAAAACTTCAAGAATATCCTCCAGTGGAGTTCTAGTGCCATCCATAAGTACGAAATTTACGGCTGCTCCATGTTTTTTTGCGTAGTCAATGTTTTCGACAATTTTTTGCATCGCTTGTTCCTTAGTCATCTTCAGCTTATATTGAAGATTTAATCCATTAATGGGTGATTCAATTGTTATTTCCTTAATCCCGCATTCTAGACAAGCAGTTACACTGTTTTTGGTTGCTTCAGCTGATGCAGTAAGCTTTGAGTAAGTAAAGGTTTCATTAACAATTCGTCTAACATTGCGTTTTTCATCTTCAGATATGGCTGGGAAACCAACGTTAATTATGGCGACTCCCGCTTCATCCATCAATTTTGCCAGCCTAACTTGCTCAACGTAGGTTAAATAGACAGTTGGAGCCTTGATGCCTTCCCGGAAAGTTTCGTCCCAAATAAATACTCTGTCGGGAAGTTTAGGCGGTAAGTTTTTTCTTAAACGATTATAGTTAGCGATTAGCCCTTGAGCTTCTAACTTTTTGAATATGGTCTTTCTCATCGAGACACAATCCGCACAATATGGAGACTATATAACATGTTTAAGTTGCAGATTCCTATATAAAAACTGCATCGTCGGGAAACCCTGACGTTTTGCCGCAAAAGTTTTAAGTGCAAAAAGACCAATACATTTAGCCGTCCAAGGGGAAATATGTATGAGCAGTCTCCAAAAAACAATTGAAAAGATAAAAAATCTAGAAGCTGAAAAGAAAAACCTTCTCGTTGAAATGGAAGATCTCAAAAAAATGGCTGATGCCAAAGCAACTAATTTGGAAATGGAGATTGCTTCGATTAGAAATGAGATTAAATCTCTGAAAGTTATAATGGGGCAATAAAGTAACTATAATTCAGGAAGAATCAGTAAAGAATTAGTTACCTTTTCTTTCTGTTTTATTTTTGGGGCTCAGAAGACGTAGGAATTCTTTGAGTAAGAGCATTAATAGCGTTAACTAACGAGTTTGCTGCTTCTTGCCTTATGCTTATGGATGAATCGGTTTCAAGTTTTTCAATTTCTTTATGTAAACTATCTGATTTTTAGTTCAGCTCGTGCTTTCTTTTTTCATAATTGTCATGCATCTTTTCTTGTTCAACAGTGAAATTCTGCAACGTTACTTCTAATTCATTCTTTGTTGACTTGAGTTCTTGCTGTGCTTGAGCAAGTTGCTCTGCGGCTTTTCTTCTTGCTGTAAATTTGTAAAAGCTAATCTTAATTTCTAGTTGACTTGCAACTTCGTCTTCTAATTCACGGATTCTAGTACTTAATCGTTGAACGTCTGCATTCCGTTTGCAACTACGTTCTCTCGTTTCTTCAGCATATTGTTTATCAGTTTCTACTATGAGATGATTAGTTTCAGCCAGTTCTTTCTCTTCCTCAGTAAGGTTGGATTCTTGAAGCCTTTTTTGTGCCAATGCAGCTTCTACGTCAAGAAAAATTTGTGTTCGCTCCTTTACAAATTGCTCGTCAACACTTATTACAGAGTTTGACTCGAACTCCGAAATTGTTTGCCTCAAATTCATAAGCCAATCGTCAAAGTATTGACTGAATGGTGACAGAGCAAAAATTTGGGTACCGAGTTTACCCACGATACCAATAGTTTTCTCTGCAAGCTCTTTTGACGAAACCTCAGCCTCTTCTTGCAAGTACTTACCGCTAGAACGCTGCTTCTTCTCTTTCGCTTTCTTTTCATGAGCAGACTTTGAGAATTGTCTACTAGCACCTCGGCGTGAACCCGTTTGAGTTCTAAAGCTCATAATCAAACACTGTGTACAAGAAATATTTAAACAAATGCAAATTTGAAAGTGATGTCAGCTGCGAAATTTTATCTTTCTCGCCTTGATTTAGCTTTTTTAGGAACTACTACCGTTTCCGTCTGAGGTTTACGTCGCCTAAAAACAATCAATGTTCCAGCAATTGCGACGACAACAACCACGACCACCAAAGCGTAGATTAGTGTTGAGTTTGACGGAGTATTCGAGTTTATAGCTCCATTTGTTGATAACGGCGTATTTGAAGAGCCTGATGAAATACCAACATTTGAGTACGGTGTAACTGAAGGTGCGTTTCCCTGAAGCACTGGTCCTTGAGCTTGAAGAAGCAACCAATAATTTGCAATTTTTTGGTCTGAGGACACCTCCGATTGATTTCGATCCCACGCAGCAACCTGAAATGCAATTGTTCCCGAAGGTGACAGAGAAGGAGTTACATAACTACTTGCGCTTCCATACGTGTTTCCGACTGCGACTACATCACCTTTTGCATTGAAAAAAGTTGCAACAACAGTTAAGTTCGTAGCTGTCTGACCTCCTGCATTTTGAATCACACCATTTACAACATAGGCACCGTTATAGTCCCCAACTGTTCCAACTGTTCCTGTGCTGCTTGCAACAGTTAGGCCAGTGTATTCATAGCTACTGGTCGCATTTGCTTGCACAACTGTGAGAGAAACGTTAGAGACTGTGGATAGGTCCCATCCATTTGAGCTCTGGGGTGGCTGAAACTCCATGTAAAACGGAGCGTACTGCTGTGGAGACAGATATTTGGCCCAAACGTAAGCATAGGAAGCACTTAATTTCGATCCATCTGATCCATATATTATTCCTGTTAGTACGACAGGATCAACTGGGTTAGAACCTACATTCTGGACTTGCCCAACAACATCAAGAATTCCTTGGTTATCGACGTAATATGAATAATTCACAATCTTGACGTTCTGGGTCTGACTAAAAACGGTTGGTATTACAGCTAAACCTATTGAAACCAAGGTTAATGCAACTAAAACATAAAGCAAACTTTTTTTCATGAAGCCTTCCCCTCTATCTGCACAAACTCCAACAAAGCTACTTTGTACTATAAAACACTTTTTCAAAATTGGACCTAAATTTCTAAAATGATGGTTATAGCAGAACATTCTTTGACACCATTTCATACAAAAAAATCTTTTTCTAGAAGCCGCAGCCTCTACTCAGGAATATTCTGAAGCGTAATTTTTAAAAGCGAAAAGTAAGGATAAGATGTCATAAGGCTAACAAATGAGTGAAAAGTTACATCCCTATGTAGTTTTTCTTCCCATGGAAAAGAAAGACAAGATATTAAGCGCAATCTTCGGCTCCAAAGCAGGCGTTGACCTACTCCGCTTCTCACTTAAACAAGGCATTACCAAAAACATTTACCAAAAAGAACTCGTAAAAAAACTCAACTACTCAAACAAAACAATCATAGAAAACCTAAAAACCCTAACCAAACTCGGCGTACTCAATGAAAACATGGAGAAAAACGAGAACGAAGGAAGAATCATCTGGGTAAAAACCTACCAACTTACAAACCTTGGCAAATGGTTCGCACTCCTCATGGCAGAAGAAAAGGAACTTACAGAAAAAGAAAAAGCCGAAATCCTCCAAAGTCTTTTCCGAACCTATGTAAAACAAGTGAAACGTTTAGCAGAAGAAATAGGTATTAACAAGAAAATGCTGGAAGAAACTTTCAGGGAGGAAATGAAGCAGACCTAAAGTTTTTAGAAATTCTTTTTTTATTGGGTTGTGGGGTTTGGAGATAGTTTGAGGGGGAGAAGGGAGAGCGTGTTAAAAATTAATTTGTCTCCAAACCTTTCCACCCAACCCGTTGTTTTGGTTTTTTTGCCCTCCATGATTATAAGGCTTTGAAAGCCTCGAACCACCTGCTATATGCTGACAACATATCTAAGGAAACGCTTGGCTTACGTTCTTCTAGGATCTGTCTGAAGTCAGCCATAGTCAAAAGTCTTGGTTTTGCTTGTTTGTCCATAGCTTTGCCCGATTCAAAGAATTCTCCGATGAGACTAAGTTGCGCTGATTGGCAAACGTCCCGTATGTCACTTCCTGAAAAGCCTTCAGCAAGCCGAGCTAATTCATGCAAATCAACATCACTATCTATGGCCAGAGTACTTGAGTAGAGTTTTAGCATGCTTAGTCGGGTAGCGTGATCTGCAAGTGGAACAAGAATTCTTTTTTGGAAACGTCTTATGAACGCCCAATCGAGATCCCATGGTTTATTGGTTGCACCTATAACGTATACGTGAAGGTTTTTGCCTTTGTCAACTATGCCATCCATTTCTTTTAGGAATTGGTTTCGGACACGGATTTCTCCGCCGACCTCATTATTGTGTGCTCCCATCAAAGAGTCTAATTCGTCAACAAAAACGATGGCTGGTTTTCCTTCGATTGCAGATTTACGGGCTGTCCCGAACAATTTTGAAACATTCTGCTCAGCTTCACCCAGCCACTTTGACATAATTGATGCTGCATCTATAGAGTAGAAGTTAGCATCGATTTCTGTAGCAACTGCAGCTGCCAGCAAAGTTTTTCCACAGCCGGGTGGACCAAACAGCAGTATACCTCTTGGCCAACCAAGAGGGAATAAGTCGGGTCTTTGCACTGGGTAAACAATGGCTTCTTTCACTGCTTTTTTAGCGGTATCTAAACCGACGACTTCGCCCCAGCTTATGTTGGGTTTTTCGGTAACTACAAGCTCTTCGTGTTTTCCGTTTCCACCGTTACCTTCCATAGTTGCTCCTGAACCTCCTTCATTTTCATTATTGGCAGCTTGGTTCATCTCTGTAGATGAAACTGCTCCTTGCAAAACTTTGATTCTCTCTTGGTAAGCGATTGCCCTTTGTACGTAAACTTTATTCAATCCGTATTCGGGGTAAAGCTGCACAAGTTGCAGTAAGCTTTCTATTGCTTTTTGATAGAGGGTAATGGCTCTGCCTTTTTGTTCTTGTTTGTCTAAGCGTACAGCATCTAAGGCATACGCTGTCGCTGCTCTTTCTAGTTCACTTGACGCACTCATGTTTTTTCCTTCTCCTTCTCCTATTCAGGTGATTTCAATTCAATTTTTATTCTGCCTTTTGTTCCTAAACTTTCCAATGCACGCTCAATCTCTTCATTGGAAGTTTGCAATTCAGTTGAGCATCTGCCCAAATCTATTTCACCGTTAGTTTTACGGACATATTGGAGAACCATATCTTCCAAAGACGAATCTTTGTTAAGCTTTATTGAGAACTCTTTGATCTCTTGCTTCTTGTAAGAGAACACGGAACTCTCCGGATCAAAACCAGCTTCTTCCGTAGTTTTATGCTCAATCACTTGTGACGAAGAAGCAGTAAGCGCTACAAGCTGTTTGATAGGTGTTTTCTCCTTCACCGGCGCCTCCACGGGAGGTTCGGGAAGAGTTTCAGTTAATTTCTGCTGCATGAAGCATGTAACTTCCTTAAGGATTTCTTCGCCGCCTTCCGTTTTTTTGCCTACTGGAATAATATTTTCATCCGTTGTAATCTTTGTAGATTGAAGTGTCTCCTGGATCGCCGCATTAACATTATTCAATTCCGAGCTAACATCAGGTAATACCTGGAACAGTTCAGCTGAAACCCCTTGAAGCAAACGCAAAGCGGGCTTTAAGTCAGCAACAATGTCGCCTAGTTCCCTTATGGTTTCGAGGCGAAGAATTACACGTTCAACGGCTAATTGAACATTATACAAAAATTTTACAAGTTTTCGAACTTCAGCAAGTTCCGTTGCGCACATCGCGGCTTTTTCACGATTATTCTTTTTCAAAGCCCCCATACATTTTTCAAAAAGCATGCGGTCTCTCTCTTTTAAACGAAAACTTGCTTGCTCTAATTGGTTTTTTTGAACTTGAAGAGTCGTAATAGATTTAGTGGCAACCTCACGAATGGGTGGAGGGGTTTGATTGATTAGTTTCATATTTTACCCTCCACAGTGTGAAGTCTCCACTCTTCGGAGATTAAATGCCTGCTTTCCCGATTTCTTTCACGTAAACAACTACGGGAGGTTCGGGAAGCTTGGATGCCGCATCATTGCTGTTGTTGATGACGTGCTCTGCATAAATTTTGGTCGATTTTGGAACTTGGGATTGGTCACCGAGCAGGACACTTGAGACTTTGCTTTTTGTCATTTCATAGTCAGTTTTTTCTGAAGATGCACGCTTTAAGGTTTCTTGGAGCAACGCGAATGCAGTCTTGTATGTTTCTTCGTCGACTTTTCCTATTTCATGTTCAATTTCCAAATTAGCGATAGCGTAACTAAGTGATGTTATTTCATCTCGGCACCGTTCAATCTCTACAGCAGACTCATCTATGATAACTTGGGCGTCCTTTTTGAGCTGTGTCAATACGGTTCCGAAACTGTTGTGAAGATCCTGGAAGACGTCTGGAGTGATTTTTTTCTTTTCAAGTAAATCTTTAAGGGCTTCATCTTTACGCCAAATTAATGGAATGTGGTCACAAAGCGACCCTGCTTGAGTCTTAATTTTTGTTACAAATGTGACATCAGCACCATTAAATCGTAAGTTTTCCATGGGCTGTTTTGTAAATTGACCATCACCAAATTCCACATAAACAGCATCAAATTTCCCGTCGGGAGTTAATGCGAAAGATGCAACTTTACCAATTATGCGGCCATAATCGTTCTTTATTGGTTTTCCAATATAAAGAAAAAGATTGGAGTTAGACATTTGTGTTTTATCCTCCTATTTTAGAAACTTTGTGTTGATTTTTCCGATTGTGGGGCTGAGGGCATTCCTGGGGGCAGATCTGGGAACTTGTCTTTAATCTTCTGCTCTGCAACTGTAGCAGCTTCTGCAAGAATCTTTGATGCGTCCTCGTTTACTGAGTCAAAGTTGAGTGTCATTCCGCTGCCTTGGCCTGCTTCAATCATTATTCCGCTGAGCATGTTTCCGATTTCGCCTAGTTCATTCTCTGCTTCTGGAAATACGCTAACTAAGCCTGATCTGACTGAACGTAGAACACCGACGGCTGGACCTAAAGTTGAAACTACGTCGCCTAGTTCTGAAACTGTTCGTAATCTTAATGTAATTTGTTCTAGTGCAAGTTTGGCATTCATTATTAACTTTGACATTTTTCTAACTTCAGCTAATTCGTTGGCGAAAACATTTGCGCGCGCGCTGTCGTGTTTCGCATAGGCATCGACAATTCTGGCAAAGATTGCTTTGTCTCTTTGGCCGAACCTATCTGTTGCTTGGTCAAGCTTCTGTACTTGAAGCTCAATGCGTCTCACGGCAAAGTCGAGTCGTGGTTTTAGTGGTCCTGGTGGTTTTACTGCGTCTTTAATGCGATTTTGGAATGGTTCTTCTTCCCGTTTACTTTCCCACTTTTTTGCAAATCTTTCTGACAATTTGATTACCTCTTGAGTCAGAGAGGACAAGAAACAAAGTTAACCATTGTTAACATGTTCAGAATATGCACGTATATACGTAGAGCTATACGCACCTCAAAAAAGTCCATTGAGCTTTAACTATTAGAGTTAAAGATGATGCACCCACTAATCTGTTTATACAGAAATGTGTAAGTTAGACTAAAAAGAAGGCTGGAGCAATCCTAAAACAAAAAAGGTGAAGTGAATGAATAGCAGGTTGAAAGTATTCGGATTAATAGCTCTCTTAGGTTTCGTAGCAGGCATTATAGCACAATTAACAGCAGTCTACTTTATACCTTGGATGGTCCAAATTTTGCCGTTACTTGGCGGAGCAACAACATACATGATTTCTGGCTTCGCTGGCGCAGTCTTAACATGTGCGATAGTCGGCGCATGGGCTTACATGACCGGTAAAAAAGAGCCCTACTAGAATAGAGCTCTCCAATCTTTTCTTTATTGAACCCTACCTTTTTAAAACAAAAAAATAGTGATTTTTCTAATCTAAATAAGTCTAGTTTACCTTCCCCTAATTTGTCTTAAGATCAACTGCTAAAAATAACAAGTAATTTATCAAAACAATTAAAACCTTGGAAAAATTAAATGGTTCTTAAAAAAAATATGGCTTTTAAGTGTTAGATGGACTCAGTAGCGGAAAAAGCTTTCATTAGCCTTCAGCTTATTTACCCCGCTTAAGGCTTCACCGTACCTCGATTACCTCACAGTCCATTCAAAAATAAGAATTATGTTAATTTCAATGTTTTGGTAACAATTAGGCTTCTATCATTATTTAATAAATACACTTTGGACTGGGAAAGAAACGATAAGCTCTTCAACATAAAAATTCTGATGTCAGGAAGAGTTAAGAAACGTTTGAAAAACGATTATATAAAATCGAATCAGATGAAGATCATCATAGAATTAGTCTTATTTTAGATAAGAGTTAAAGCATTCGATTTTAGTGTAATTTAAAGTAAGAAAATGCAATTTCAAGGTTCCAACTCTGTTTTCGACTTACTTGCTAAACCAGTCCGCAAAGCCTTAGCAGAGCTCGGATTTTCTCAACCAACTTTGCCCCAAACTTTAGCATTTCCACTCGTGCTGAAAAACAAGAATGTACTTTTGATTGCACCAACAGGTACAGGAAAGACTGAAGCCGTACTTCTTCCAGTATTTTCCAATTTAATTGAACAAAAAAACCATGAACAAGCGGGCATCCAAATAATCTACATTACACCTCTACGAGCATTAAACCGTGATATGTTTAAGCGGTTAATGTTCTGGAGCGAACAATTAGGTGTGACCGTGGAAGTGAGGCATGGGGACACTGAAATGAAAATCCGAAGAAAACAAGCATTAAAGCCCCCTCAAATGCTGGTTACAACGCCTGAAACTTTGCAGGCAATTCTTCCCGGCTCACAAATGCGCCGACACCTAAGCAATATTAAATGTGTAATTATTGATGAAGTGCATAATTTGGCCGAAAGCAAACGAGGTGCTCAACTTTCAATTGCACTTGAACGGATCTTGGAGGTAACGGGCAGAGAGTTTCAAAGAATTGGATTGTCAGCGACTGTTGGGAACCCTGATGAGGTTGCAAAATTTGTTGCTGGAATAGGCAGAGAGATCAGCGTCGTTCAAGCAGTTTTATCTAAAAACTACCTTTACCACGTGGAATATTTGTCGCCGACTGAAAAAGACTACGAATTAGCTGGAAAACTTGAAACAACTCCCGAGGCGTCGGCTAGAATCCGACGGTTAACTGAACTAATTGATTCGCATAAGTCTTCTTTGATTTTTGTTAATAGTCGAACTATCGCCGAACTGCTCGGTCACCGATTCGACCAGCTAAACCGTCCAGACATAGCTGTCCACCACGGGTCTCTTTCAAAGGAAGAACGTACCAACGTTGAAGATGCTTTCAAAGCTGGAACACTTAAAGCAATTATCTGCACAAGCACACTTGAGCTTGGTATAGACATTGGCAATGTTGATTTGGTCATTCAATATATGTCGCCAAGGCAAGTCAGCAGTCTAATCCAAAGGGTTGGCAGAAGCGGACACAGCTTTGAACGATTATCAGAAG
>DATIXS010000065.1:0-4974 GCA_035518335.1 Candidatus Acidiferrum sp. | reverse complement strand
GGCAAACCTGACTTCCAAGCACTTCTAGAAAGGGGTCAAGCCGTTTCATCAGGCGAAATTCATAGGCAAACCAATCTGGCGCCAGTTTCCTATATTGTTTTTGACATTTTAGAAAAAGATGGCAAATCACTTACAAATTTGTCGTTGATGGAAAGAAAACAAATCTTGAAGGATTCGTTGAAAGAAGGATCAAATGTGTTTTTGTCTGATTTTATTGAGGAAAAAGGAGAAGCCTACTTCAAGCTGGTTTTAGAGAAAGGCTTGGAAGGAGTGATGGCGAAAAACAAAGAAAGCCATTACGAAGAAGGTTTACGGACTGGGAGTTGGCTAAAAATAAAGAAACTAAAAACTTGTGACTGTATAATATTCGGCTACACACAAGGCACACAATCTCGAGGAAAAACTTTTGGCGCATTAACCTTAGGGCTCTACGACAAAAGTGACCAACCAGTTTACGTGGGGAAAGTTGGTACTGGTTTTACTCAGGAAATGCTGGGCATTTTGATGGATAAATTTGAAAAACTAAAAACCGATAAAGCGCCATTTAAGGCAGAAGCCGGCGACAAAGTCACTTGGCTTGAGCCCAAACTTGTTTGCGAAGTTGCTTTTCAAGTTGTGACTAAAGATTTGAGGTTAAGAATGCCCCGTTTTAAGGGTTTAAGGGAAGATAAAGCGCCAAAAGATTGCACTGTAGACCAATTAGCTGAGATCAAAGAAATTGAAACAAAAAATGAAAGTCGCTCAACCGGAAAACTATCTGAATATGCTTCAAAACGTAATTTTCAACAGACCCCTGAACCAGCAGGCGGAGAAAAAAGGGGTGGGAAACAAATTTTTGTTGTTCAAGAACATCATGCAAGAGCACTCCATTATGATTTAAGACTGGAAAAAGATGGGGTTTTGAAAAGTTGGGCTGTTCCAAAAGGAATCCCTGAAACACCTACTCAACGACATCTGGCGGTGGAAACAGAAGATCATCCCTATGAGTATGCTAGTTTTGAAGGTTCAATTCCGCAAGGGCAATATGGCGCTGGAACCGTAAAAATCTGGGATAAAGGACACTACGAGACCAAGTTTTGGGACGAAAGTAAAATTGAGGTTACACTTAATGGTCAGAAGCTTAATGGGCGGTATGTTTTGGTGTTGCTAAAAAGATCTCAAGGAAAAGAAAAAAATTGGTTGCTGCTAAAGGGTAAAGAATAGAATGCGTAACCTTCATTTAGGTACATTGGGCTGGAGCTACAATTTCTGGAAAGACAACTTTTACCCAAGTAAAGCTGCATCAAAAGATTTTTTGTCTTATTACGCTACCAAATTTGATACAGTTGAAGTTGATAGTTCATTTTATCGAATCCCAACCGAGCAAGCCTTAATCAATTGGAAAAACCAAACACCAAACAACTTTTTGTTTTCCCTTAAGTTCCCAAGGATAATCACCCACATCAAAATGCTCAAAAATTGCGAACAAGAAACAAACATTTTCCTTGAAAGAACAAAATTGCTCAAAGAGAAGCTTGGACCTTTATTGCTTCAGTTTCCACCCGCGTTCGGAATTGAGCACTTAAATGATTTGACAGACTTCTTGCAAAAACTTCCCAAGCCAAATCGTTATGTAGTTGAAATCAGAGACAAACAGTTTCTAAAAGAAGAGTTTTATTCACTTTTAAGGGCTAATAATGTTGCTTTGGCTTGGGTTGACAGCCCTAGTATGCCTAAACTCAACGAAGTAACTTCTGACTTCTTATACGTTAGGTGGGAAGGTGACCGAAGCAAAGTCCAAGGCACATTAAGCAAAATAGAGGCTGACAACCAGGACAAGTTGAAGACATGGGCATACAATCTAAAGCCTTTCTTAAGCAAAGATTTGGAAATTTTCGGTTATTTCAGCAAGTATTACTCAGGATATCCTCCCTCAGACATAAATTTCTTTTATAAGCTCCTCACATAATGTATTTTAAACAAAAAAATTGGAACGTTGAATTGTATGTTTTTTAAACAAATCCAACAACACGGCGATAACTTCTCATATATAATTGCAGACGAAAATACTAAAGAAGCGGCAGTAGTGGATTCGAGCTATAATGCTAACGCTATAATAGATCTTCTAAAGAGCAAAAAATTCAATTTAAAATATATAATAAATACGCATGGGCATTCTGATCACACGGCTGGCAACTATGAGTTAACCTCTGTTTTTGCTGCGAAAATAGTTGCGTATAAATCCTCAAAGGCAAATTTTGACATTGCGGTGGAAGATGGCAAAGTATTGAGTGTTGGCGAAATCTCATTGAAAATGATTTACACTCCTGGTCATACTGCTGATAGTATGTGTCTGCTAGTAAATAACGAGAAACTATTAACTGGCGACACTTTATTTGTTGGCGAATGCGGAAGAACAGACTTTCCTGGAGGCAATTCCAGAAGCATGTACGACAGCCTATTCAACAAACTGTCAAGACTCGACGACAATATTGAGATTTACCCGGGACATGATTACGGGATAACGCCGTCTTCAACAATAGGGGAAGAAAAAAAAACAAATTACACCTTGCAGCAAAGAAGTGTCGAAGATTTTATCGATTTTATGAATCAACCATAGTTCTTCACCACAGTTTCTATTCGGAATCAACATAATTACAAATATGACAACGTAAGCCTAAAACAACTGCCGTGTTTTCAAGAAAAGTAACTAATCTCAAATGCGCCAAAACCAAGTTGAAAAAAAAGTAATCATCGAGCGTTTATCGACAAACATATTGAGTAGAATCAGATAAATTCATTAGTGGATATTGAAGCTAAGACCACTTGGGCGTTTTGTAACCAGTCGCTGACTATAAAGTAAATCGGGTTTCTTCAGATACTTTTTTATTGTATCTGTTCTACGTGTAGCTTAATAACTATTGGATTGATAGTGAACAAACCTTAAAAGGTATTAATACGAATATGTGGGCTGTAGTTGAAATGCTTTCATCTCTGATGGCGAAACCCGTTTTGCCAAGTTTAAAGGCTATTCTCCGCTTATGGGTAAATACATTATCGGAGATATTCTTTTCAATCCAATCAATCAAACCCTTGTTTTTAGTTATTAAAAAATCAATTGAGGTAACTAAATGATAATTACCGATGTAATTTCATTTATTTTGCTTTCAATTCTTCTCTTTTGGACCGTTTATAACGGCTCAATAATTTACGTCGGAGTAAAAAGCAGACGGAAAAACGCTGTTGCTTATGCTGAAAATACTGAAGTTCCAAAATTCTCTATTATCGTGCCAACAAAGGATGAAGAATTAGTTGTTAGCCGTTGCTTAAACGGCATCCTAGACTCAGACTATCCTAAAGATAAAATGGAAATAATTATCGTTGATGGAAATTCCACTGACAAAACACTTAGCATCTGTTCGGAGTTTGAGCAGAAATATCGAGATATCGTTAAAGTAATTAGTGAAAAAGAATCAAATGGTAAACCCGCAGCCCTTAATCTTGCCTTGCGTTATGTGACTGGCGAGATCGTTGGAGTTTTTGACGCTGACAGTGTTCCTGAAAAAGATGTTTTGAAGAAGGTTGCATCACGCTTCATCGATAAACAGGTAATGGCTGTGCAAGGCAGAACTACGTCGCTTAACGAGAGAAAGAATATATTAACACGCGTCGTTTCAGCTGAGGAGAAAGCATGGTTTCAAGCATTGCTTAGCGGAAGAGAGCACCTGCAATTATTCATTCCATTAAATGGAAGTTGCCAATTTATTCGTCGTAACATCTTGGAAGAGTTAGGTGGTTGGGATGAAAATTCCCTTACAGAAGACGTAGAACTAGCATTGCGTCTGGTGGAGAAAAAACACCTAATAAGATATGCTGCTGACGTCTGTACTGGTCAAGAAACTCCGAACGGTTTAAGGGACTTGGTCAAACAACGGGTTCGTTGGTATAGGGGTTACATGGAAACAGCCCTAAAATATGGACGGCTTCTAGATAGTCTAAACAAGAGGACAGTTGACGCAGAGATTTCTATGGCTGGGCCTTTCATGATGGTTATCTCGTTGCTCAGTTACATAAATTGGTTCTTTGTCATGTCATTCTTTTCATCAAACAATCCAATAATTGGTTTCACAGGGATAGTGATCGCCCTAACCGCTGTCTCATTATTTTCAATTGGCATTGGATTAACCGCTTCTGAGAAGCCTATCAAACTTAGAAATCTTCTTTGGATACCTTCAATTTACGTTTACTGGCTTCTTCAAATGTGCATTGCAGGATGGGCTTTCTTTAAGCTAATATTTAGACGAAAAAGAGTTTGGAGCAAAACAGTCAAGAAAGGCTTTGTAACATCAAATTCAAAACCAAATCTCCTGCTGTAAATTAGCAACGCTTTATTACACTCAGAATAACACCATTTCAGAGTTTACATCTAGGTAAACAGATGCAGAATTCAGATACTATTTTTGAAAATATCTATTTTTCAAGCGCAAGGCATTTTAGGTATGCAATCGAAGACTACCCATCTGTGTCCAGAAAATCGCTTATAGTTTGGAGAAAGAAAGTGATTACCTTTCACAATCATAGTCCATTAAAGGATTTTATTAATCGAAATCGAGAGGTTATCTTTCCCTTTCTAGCCTTTATAGTACCGGCACTTGTGAGGACTATTCCAGAGCTCTTAATGGGTCCGTACATCATCGGTTTTGATACGTTGGGCTTTTATGTTCCGAATACTTTCCTCTGGCTTCACAGTGGCATAAACTTAGGGAATTATCTTGCAACTGCGCCGCTATTCTATGCTATTTTCATGTCAATAGTTGGTGCAGGCGGATCCCCAGTTTTGGTGCTTAAGATTATTCCGGTAGTACTTGTTGGTTTCTTGAGCATATCCATATATGCGTATGCACGGAAAGGCTTGAACTGGTCGTCTCGAAAGAGTACATTTGTTGCTTTTTTGGGAACACTTTATTTTGTGGCATTAAGAGCATCTTGGGATCA
>DATIXS010000064.1:0-2430 GCA_035518335.1 Candidatus Acidiferrum sp. | reverse complement strand
CTACGCCGTTGAATCCAAGGTTTACGAAGAGCCCAAACAGAAATTCAAACTGAATCTTTGGAAACCAACAGTATGACCTGCCCAATTTGCGGTTGCCCACATAACTCCAGAAAGCCCACCATTCGAGCGCAGAATCTGTGAACGCCTATCAAAAATATCCTTCATGGCATCGGGCTGGGATCATCCGATATTGCAGCGGCAAAAATGGATTCGAGGCAGGTGGTACTTGCACACTTACCTGATGATCGACTGCAAAGAAGTCACTGGGTACATTGTCATGGGCTTAGTGCACACTATAGATGAAGACGAATTTGGGCTCCGACAAAAAGACATAGTTACCGATATGTTCGCGGTCGAAAACAAAAGGCGCCAAGGAAACATGAAACTCCTCTTAACTCACACGCTCAAATCCTTGCACCATACCCTAGAAACTGTCTGGTTCCAAGAGCCCATAAGCGAAGAAGGTGAAAAGTTCCTGAACAAAATGTCTGAAGAAACAGGTCTAGACTACAGAACCTGCTAACTTCATTTTTTTTGAATGATCCTCTCACCATTACCGCAAGAAAACCTGTAGGGGCGATTAAATATCGCTCATAGCATATTTTTTTTTATGCTTTCAAAAACAGAACAAGAATTTCTCCAAAATCCGGGCAGTTTTAATTCTAATTATCAGCGATCATTGCGTTGCCGCCTGAAAGCCAAGGCCAAAAAGATGCATGAGGAACTAAACGCTGTAGAAAACTGCAGCAGCGTTGCAGCATTCTGCAGCACCGATAAAGCCTCAAACCAAGGCGTTTCAATGAATCAGGGGCAAAGTTGGAGCCTTCGGCGGGATTTGGACCCGCGACCATTACCTTACCAAGGTAACGCCCCACCGGGCTAGGCTACGAAGGCACATATTTTCTCTTTGAAACAACTGCGCAATGAAATAAAGAGCTTACGGTTAACCAAAATTTTCTGAGCCTTATTAGCCAAAAAAATAAAGCTTAAACGCGAAAGCTTGAGGGGGTAAATAAATATTAAAGGATGCTAAGTATTCTCAAAGCTAAGGTTCTGCAGGGGTCTCCAAGCCAGGTCAACGGAGTAGGGCTTAGGACCCTATCGCGTAGGCGTTCGTGGGTTCAAATCCCACCCCCTGCACCATTAAAATTATGAAGAGCTGGGTCGTTCGTGCGGTGATTTTTTTCTTGTTTTGCGCGAGGTTTTGGTTTAGTTAAAATTTTTCGTCATTGGCGGCCTTATTCAAGCGAAATCTTCAATTTACTGATTCAAGTGCGGTTTACCCTTTTCAAAAACATATACGAATTCTGCGTAAATCCTGAGGTAATAAGCCCAATATCCTTTCCATTTACCGTATTTCTCAGCTATATGGCATACCTCTTCATTGGTAATTGGTTCATCTTTTCCAGCATAAATTCTGGCAACATCTAAGGCGAGCTGGGGTTCTATATTTGACAGTTCTTCCATTCTTCCAAGTCCCCGTATCATTACAAAGTTGGCTGACCAATCTCCAACACCTTTGATATTTGTTAGCCAATCATGAACCTCATCATAGGGTGCTGTTCTAAGCCATTGCTCATCAATGTTACAGAATGCTTCGGCAACTGACGATAGGTACTCTGCTTTTTTCTTATTTGGTATCAACTCTGGCAACTCAACGGATGCAGCCACAAGATTAGATGGTTCAGGAAATGAATGGTACTCAACGCCTTTGACTTTAATTTGTCCACCCAATTTTTTGATAATGTTTTCTTTCATTTTGTGAGCTATTTTCATAGGTATTCTTTGGGCTAGAATTGCCCAGCATGCGATTTCAAAAGGGGTCAAGAACTTTACTTGTTTGTGACCGTAGAATTGCTTGATTGCGGGCTGCATGAACTCGTCTTTCTGGGCTATTTCATAAAATTCTTTCAGGTTGTCTTGTAGGCTTAGAAAGAAGGTTATTCGGTCAGCTAACAATTTGTTTATTTCGTCAGTTAATTTTTCTTCTGAGTATGATGTATACTTTAGTTTTGGGTTTTCAACAGTTCCACTATCGACGACCTCAAATGCGATTGTTTTTCCTTTGGCTTGGATCGCTTTTGTAAAAGTGCCGCTATTTACTGCTTGCTCATTTTGCATTGGACTAAAATCAGATAGAAATTCGAGAGATTTGAAAAAATCAAAAGGGGCAGCAGGCTTTAATGTACCCTCAAAAGAATAAAGGCTCAAGAAAATGCACCTAATCTAATATTATTTAACACGGCTATTTTAAAGAATTGTTATGCACTTATTGAGAGCTGGTTGTCTTGAATTTTTTAGATGAATAGGCGATGGTTGAACGATCACTGCGTTAGCATCCCAACAAGTTTCTTCTTTCAGAGAAGTAGGTAGAGGGTTGTAAGTGACTGTCCCATTACTTCTATCATAGGAAAAACAGCTACTGCTTTG
>DATIXS010000063.1:0-2878 GCA_035518335.1 Candidatus Acidiferrum sp. | reverse complement strand
TCTGTTTCAGAGTTAAAGGAGATTCTTGAGCATTGCAGGGCTTTAGAGAGACTCGGAATTGCCCAAGATGAAGAAATGATGATCTCTATTGAAAGAGACGTTGCATTACGAAATAAAGAAACAAGCTCGTTCTTTGAATTGAAACAGTTAAAAATAAAACAACGAACAACAAAACAAAATCTTGTCACAATGAACAGAGATCAACAACCAAAAGAATACTTGATGGAACAACACGCTTAACTGTTGAAAAAGTTACGATTTGAGGTGACATTCTCTCTATCTTGTCGCTCTTTTCGCCTCCAAAATAGCTGCAGGCATGTAAATTGATAATTAACAAGCATTGCCAATCTTGCCAATAATATTTCTTTGCGATAGCATAATGTTAAAGAGTTAACAAGCCCAAAAAGAAGCCATTACAGTTGATCTATTAATGAGCGAAAACAAAACGCCTCCAGAATTTAGAACCAGCGGCACCTTAGCAAGAAAAGGCGTGACTGTAGCTGAACAAACCAGCATTGACGCGCTCACAACCCGAGGGTACGGCACATTGGAGGACAAAATTTTCACGCTTACTTTCTTTGAAGCATTATACCTTGTAGATAAGGGAATGCTGGAAATCAAAGATGAAAATGGCAAATCCGCAGATTTTCAAAGCGTGCTGCACTGTTACGAAGAGCAAAATGATAATGCATGGGTTAGCTACATGGTTTACCGTGATTTGAGGAGCCGTGGTTACGTTGCACGTGAAGGATTTGGAGCGGGAATTGACTTCCGCATGTATGAACGTGGCACATACGGCAAGGATACCGCGCCATATTTGGTTTTAAGCATGCAAGAAGGCAAACCACTTGGAATTGACGAGTTAGCAGATGCAATGCAGCAGTGTCAGAACCAAAAGAAAGAGTTAACTCTAGCCGTTATGAACCGCCGAGGCGAAATCGTTTACTACTCAGTTTCCCAACTATCATTCAAATAAGCAGGTGGAAAAATGGCACACATTGGGTATAATTGGAACGCTCAGGACTACGCCAAAAACAGCCAAAACCAGTTCCAATGGGCACAAGAGTTAATTCCAAAACTAAAACTTCTAGGAAAAGAAGCATTGCTAGACATTGGCTGCGGCGACGGAAAAATCACTGCAGAACTCGCTCGATGCCTACCCAATGGTAGGGCAATCGGAATTGACAGCTCAGAAAAAATGATAAACCTTGCAAAAACCAATTTTCCCCAAAAGGACTACCCAAATCTTGCTTTCCAAGTAATTGACGCGCGAAAATTAACCTTTGAATCGGAATTTGACAAAGTATTTTCTACCGCTGCATTACATTGGATTCTTGACCAAAAAGCGGTCCTTGCAGGTGTCCAAAAAAGTTTAAAATCTGGTGGCAGGCTGCTGTTTCAGATGGCTGGAAAAGGCAATGCCAAAGATATTCTCAGCCTCATAAACGAGCTAATCATAGTTGAGCCGTGGAAGGGATTTTTCCAAGGCATGAAGTTTCCCTATGGCTTCTATGACCCAGAAGAGTACGCTACTTATTTGAAGCAAGCTGGTTTGTTGACGGATCGTGTTGAACTTTTTCCCAAAGACATGAAGTTTAATGGTGCACAAGGTTTAGCTGGATGGGTACGAACCACATGGCTACCTTTCACTGACCGAATTCCAGTCGAGCTTAGACCAAAATTTGTCGAATTAATTGTTAGTCGCTATCTTGAAAAGCACCCAACTGACTCGGCAGGCATCGTTCATGTGGGAATGATGCGAATAGAAGTAGAAGCAAATAAACCGTAAGGCATTACTCTATGTGCATTTTTGTCATTTTTTGATTAGCGGGTCTTTGAAGGCAAGGTTACTGTTTTTCCATGTAATCTTCTGTATTTTCAGGAGTTCTTTGTCATGAGTATACGTGAGGGATATTTTGTTCGCTAAAAAGTTGGCTACTATGAGAGAGTCTCTTCCGCTAAGGTCGTGTTTTACTGAAAGGTTTAGTGCAATAAGCGATGCCTTTTGTGTTTGGTTAAAAAATCAATAAACGGATGCCTAAGCTGTTTTTTTCTCTCAGTTATTTGTGGTGGTTCATAGGTTTGATGGTTGTGTTTTTTTCGTTGAAGCAATTGAAGAGTTTTAGTTCATCGTTTGTTATGCCTGCTTGGCGCAGTTTGGCGATACTGGCCTGGTATTGTTTTTCTGTAAATTGTATAGACTTAATGGCTTCAGTTGTGGTTGAGCGAGTAAAGTAGTAGGTTTCTTTAGCAGTTCTACCCCTTTTTAATACCGAACGCTGTCTCTTAAATCGAGTCAGGGCTGAGCAATTTTCGATCAGCATGCCAAACGCAGTATTGGGAAAAAGCCTACAGCCCTCAGGTCTAATCTCGTAAATGGAGCAAGCCTTGTTAACCAGAAACGGACAAGGAGTATGCTCGACGTAGTAATCGTATTTTGTCTCGTCTGCTTCCTACATCTTGCCAAGCTCCTCGAACAGGGATTTTACTTTGGCGTGAACTTGAGGTTTCTCTTCGGGTTTGGCAAAGATTTCCCCCGCGGTCAAGAAATCTTCCAATTTGCAACATACGCCACATTTGGCGCATAAAAAAGGCAGGTTAATCGACCACTTGCTTTTTTTATTTTTAATTTCTAAATGCAAGTAGAACGTGCCAATCATTTCAAATCCCACTCCAATTTTAGCCAGCTAATTAATTATCAATTACTAATTATTTAGTAAAGAGACTTGAGCGATAGTTTAATAGAATAATTGTACCTTCTTAATTGAAGTTTAACAAGCAAGGAGAAGAATTGCATGCCCACTTTCCAAACTGTTCGCGGAATGAGAGATCTAATCGGCGAAGAAGCGCAAATCTTCACATACATTATCGCTAAAGC
>DATIXS010000062.1:0-4065 GCA_035518335.1 Candidatus Acidiferrum sp. | reverse complement strand
AAAGTTATCCAAAAGTTAAGTTGCCCCGTTGAAACCAAATAACCGGCAAATGGAAGGATTACTTCGCTCGGAATTGGCAGGGAACTTGACTCAAGCAGCATCAAGATAAAAATTCCTGAGTAACCAAAAGACTGCACTGTTGAGGTGACACCACGTGTTATCGAGAGAATAATACTTATAATTGGCTCGCTTGCGAGCGGAGCACCACCAATAACTACATCCTCAAAAAAATCGAACAGAATGTAAACTATAGCGACGATAGCGATGGCTACAACAATCAATTGCGGTGCTTTTCTTTTTAGTTGAACAAGATTACGATTGGTGACCAATACGCATCGCTTTTTTAACTTAATGCTAAGCTTGAATTTATTTTGGTCTATATAATATGTAGCTTTTGCTTATAGCAATAGTAACTGAAGATGCCGCACAAAAAAAAGAAAGAATTGTTGGTTAACTACAACATCGTTGGGAAATCTTGTTTGTTAGGTGAATTCTTTTCTTTCGAACAGTATCAAACCTATGATTGCTGTGACTGCGAAGTAAATCAACATAATTGCTAGACCTTCAGGGATTGATGCGTTAAATGTGGTAAGAGTTATACGTCCTCTAGCGCCTAAGGCGGTGGTCGTCATATGTGGCGGATAGGGGTTTGCTAATACATTGCCTATTATGGTAGATCCGTAGGTCAGGATGAACCAAGGTTCAATTTGTACAAGAGATGAAACTAGTGTTTGAATTAACGAGAAAACGAATAGGAACAAAATGGCGGTTAAGAGTATTGACATGGAACTGCTTTTGAACAATGAGCTAAAGAAGAATGTGAAGCCGAGAACTGCGATCATGTAGATTAAAGCAAATATGACTGACTCTGCAAATTGGTAGGGAACGCCTGAGAAGTAGTATAATCCGTTTCCAACTGTTACAACAGTAAATATACCCAACATAACAAGGGATGATGTGAAAGCTGCTAACCATTTTCCAATGTAAATAGATGAACGCCTAATTGGGTTTGGAACACCAAAGTATCCTGTTTTATTTTGGAATTCACCCGAAATTGCATCGCCGCCAAAGAAAATTGCTGAAAGTATAACGACAAAAGTTACTGAATTTCCCCACCAACTGCTGTAGAATGACAGATCGTCGGTAAGAAAACTTGCTGGACGATAGTAACCTACAAGAGCTGTGAGAAGTACGCTAATCAATGCGGTTATTATTAACATTATGAAGAATCTGCGAGACCTCAGGTAATCAAGAAGAGTGTACTTCATTACCGTACCTACTTGTACCATGCTGCCAGGAACTACATTGTTATCTTCAAAATTTAGGTTTGCCATTTTTATCACAACGTCGCTGAAATGAGTTTTAGATAGACGTCTTCAAGTTCAGACGAAGAAGCTTTGAAGCTTACCACGCCAATATTTAGTTTAACGATTTCGCTAAGCAATAGTTCTTGCACGTCTAAACCTCCTTTAAAGATTATTTTGAGGTTTTTGTCGTCTGTTTTTTCTGCTTTAACCACAGATGGAAAAGCTGCGATAGTTTGATTTAATATTTCGTTGTCAACTGGACGAGCCAAACCTACCTCTACTACGTTATTTCCCCCCGAGAATCGTGCCGTTACATTTGAAAGGGTATCATACACGATTAATTTACCATGATCTATCATCGCTACTTCGTCGCACACATCAGAAACTTCGCTTAGAATGTGCGAACTCATGAAGATGAGCCTGTTTTTGCCTTTGAGTGATTTGATTATGTCTCTGACTTCACTCATACCGCGGGGGTCAAGTCCAGTTGTAGGTTCATCTAAGAGAATAATTGATGGGTTTCCCAGCAAAGCCGACGCAATGCATATTCTCTGTTTCATACCTTTAGAAAACTTGCCGACTCTTTTGTCAATCCACTCTTCCATGTGAACCTCGGCAACCACAGTTTCAATTTGTTTCATTCGCTCCACAGCAGATATTCCGCGAATCTCAGAAATCATGCTTAATGCTTCTCTGGGAGTAAGGGAAGCATAAATCTCTGGAGTTTCAATAAGTGTCCCAACTGAAGCAAGAGCTTTTTTCTTTTCGGTATGAACATTGATACCGTTAATCAGTGCTTGACCTTTTGTTGGTCTGATAAGGTCTGTGAACATTTTTAATGTTGTTGTTTTTCCTGAGCCGTTTGGACCTAGAAAACCAACGCATTTTGCCCCTTCAATCTTTAAATTCAAGTCTGAAAGAGCACAGAATGCGCCATACTGCTTTGATAAGTTAAATGCTTCTATTGATGGCATTGGTATCCTAAAACCGTAACATAACTCTTGCTTAAAAGGAGTACTCACTCTGGGGGAGTTTTCAATAATGCTATGTGCGCAAACGGAGCCTCGGGAACTTAAGTTGCCCCACATACTTCATTATCCATTGAACTAACTCGTCACATACCGCTGCTCATTCTCTAGTCAAACCAACGGCGCCAGTGGCATCAACTTCAACAAAAACTTTTTCAGACATCCAAGCCAAATATTTAACCAACTTGTCGTATGCGAGACCGGTAGAGGTTGCAAGTGCGGTTTTGTTCATTTTGTTTTTCTCTTTCAACGCCTTGATTATGCGGCGATGACGTGGAGGTCAGGTTTGGAACTCTGCTCTCCTAAGTTCAAGGCTAAACCACCGTAGTTCCCAAAGGAGCTTGTCCAATGCACGAATTTCGTTGTAACGTCTTGAAAGTCATTTCTCAATATCAAATAAACTATTAACCTAGCTAAAGCGTTATACTTTTTGACGTGATCAAGAGTTTCCATCAGCTCCACAACTTTTGCAACAACACTTTCCTCTGTCAGTACCGAGTTCGTGACATTTTTGTCAGAAATAAACGCCATCTAAAGTTTTATTGGAATCTTAAGGCACCAAAACAATAAAGTTCCCTATAAAGGCGAATATAAAATGAACTCTCTCCGAATGAGCAAGAAATACTTACAGGTGCCATGCTAAATAAATGGAAACAAAAGGAAGGATAATTTTTGGAATCAGGCTACATGAAAATTGCTGAAAAATCAGAAATCCCAGTTGGAAAAATGAAAAAGTTTGTAACTCAGGGCAAAGAGATTTTGGTTGCAAACGTCAATGGCAGCTTTTATGTGATTAGCAACGTTTGTACTCATGAACGGGGAGATCTCTCACAAGTACAATAGAAGGAACTACAGTGACTTCCCAAAGCACAAATCAAAATTTGATGTCACGTCAGGAAAAGTTGTTTCTGGACCAAAAATGTTGCTATTTCACCCAAAGATAACAGATGAACCATCTTTTAGTGTTAAAACGGAAAATGACGACATATTAATCAAAATGTGATTCTTTATTTACGTAGTTTTCATTTTTCTATTTTCATTTGGCGAAAGTATTTTTAACTCAACGTCTTTGTATTTGGAAATATTGGATGGCGCAAAGGGTTGATGGGTATTAAGAATGTGAATCGTTTAGATTTTAGGTAGGTTGTTTGCAGTGCCCACCCAAAGTGCAATAGAATATGTTTTAATGCGGATTTTCCGCTTTTTAACCAAACTACCGTTGAGAGGAATTGTTAGTTTGGTTTCGCAGAAAGGAACATTTATGGAGTATTTTAAAGGCTTCGAAAAGAATCCTGCCGTTCGCGGAATATTCGGAGAAGAAACAGAGGAAGTTCTCAGGAACCTGAAAATAGATTTCATTTGGTTCGGTTACATGGGAGTCAGCGATGATGATGGCCACCTGATGGTGAACAAACGTTACTTAAGCACTGGACGCAAAGAAGACATTTACCTTGACGTCATCCATGAACTCTGCCACGTAAAACAGCACATGAAAGGCAAAGAGCTCTTTGACCCACGCTACGACTACGTAGATAGACCTACAGAAATCGAGGCATACCGCTATGCAGTGGTTGAAGCCAAACGCATTGGGCTAAGCGCCTCGGAAATTCGCGTTTACCTCAAAACCGAAATGATGAGTACAAAAGCTTTGGATAAGCTAATCAAGAACATAGGCATAAACCTTGAATAACATGAATTTTGCTTTGCATAAATAATCTATTTTCAAAAAA